>DEWM01000096.1:17458-30165 GCA_002363635.1 Caryophanales bacterium UBA3210
ATAAAGACATAATCATATTCTAACCCTTTTGCAGTATGTACTGTCATAAGGGATACAAAGTCACCTGAGTTAACTTCATCTTGAGAAGATTGAAGTATCGCGTTATTAACGAAATCTGAGAATTCTAGAGATGAATCTTCATTCATTGCAGTTTGTAAATCGTAGAATAAAGCATCTACGTTAGCTTTTCTATCATCGTATTTACTTTCATCATCTTCTTTTAAATAAGCATAATATCCTAAATCTAAAGTTAAGAAATCTTTAAGATGTTGTACTAAATCTTTATCGTGATTTTCAATTTCGTTTCTAATTCTTCTTATCCCCTGAACCATTGTTGCCATAGAGGCTTTTTGTTTAGGAGTTAAAGGTGAATCATTTAAGTTTTCTGAAATATAAGAATATTTAGTTTGTCCTAAAGAAACAGCAGCATCAGTAATCTTTTCTAAAGTACCTGGGCCAATACCTCTTTTTGGAACATTAATAATTCTTTCAAATGCAGTATCATCAAAATCATTAACTACTAATCTAAAGTAAGCGATGATATCTTTAATTTCTTTTCTTTGGAAGAATTTCATACCTCCATAGATTTTATATGGAATGCGGTAATTAAGTAAGACAGATTCAAGTGTACGTGATAAATAGTTTGCACGATACAAGACAGCAATATCTTTGTACTTAACTCCTTTATTCTTATGTAAATCCATAATAGTATTTACTAAACTAACTGCTTCTTCTTGAGTAGTTCTAGCGTTCATAAAGGTAATCGCTTCACCATCTCCATTAACTGGGATTAAATCTTTCTTTAATCTTTCATTATTATGAACAATCAATTTATTTGCAGCATCAAGAATCTTTTTGGTAGAACGATAATTCTTGTTTAAATAGATAGTTTGAAGTTCTGCGTTCTCGTTAATCTCTCTTAAACTCTTTTCAAGTTCAAGAATAATTCTGTTATTTGCACCTCTCCAAGTATAAATAGTTTGATCAGGATCTCCTACTACATATAAAGTTGTCTCTTTATCCATAAGTAAGCGAATTAAATTAAACTGAACATCGTTAATATCTTGGAATTCATCTACTAAGATATGTTTAATGTATTGAGTATATTTATTTCTTACTTGAGGATAAGTATCAAGAATTTCAATTGTCTTTAATAACAAGTCATCAAAGTCTAATGATTTTCTTGCATATAATATTTCTTCATATTCTTTAAAGATTTGAACGAAAGTTTTAATTTCTTGATTAGGCCATTGTCTATCTTTTAAATCTTTGTATTGTAAGCCTTCAGTTTTCTTAGAAGAAATCCAAGCAAGTACTTGTTTAATCTTAGGGTCAGATTTTGATTGTCCCCTACTTGCAAATACTTCTTTCATAATCTGTAATTGATCTTCATCATCAAGAATTGTGAAGTTCTTAGGATAATTAATTCTTTCTGCTTCAAAGCGAAGGAATCTTGCACACCATGAGTGAATAGTTCCTAAGAAGATATTTTTTGTTTTATCTGGGTCAATTTGTTTATTGACACGTTCCTTAATTTCATTTGCAGCTTTGTTTGTAAAAGTAACTGCCATAATTTGGAATGAAGGAATATGTAAATTTTCAATTAGATGAGTGATTCTATATGTTAAAACACGTGTTTTTCCAGAGCCTGCGCCTGCGACAATACGTACGTACTGAGATGATGTAGTTACACCTGCTAATTGATCTTCGTTTAATAAGTTGCTAAAATCCATTTTTTTCTATTTCCAATCGTAAAGATTATATCATAGAGAAAAAAGTCTATAAAGAAAATATATAATTTTCTTTGATTACGCCCAAGAAACTTCCCTTATCTTTTCAAAACCAATAATTTCGTTTACTACAATTTTATTTTCAATCTGTAATAAAGTAGGTGTTTGATTAATTTTTATATCAAATGACGAATTTACTCCAATATTTGTATAAAAAGTGCTAGTTTTATTATCTTTGTAATTACTCATTTCTACTAAATAAAAAGGATCATTAATTTTAATAAGTTTTAAGTATTTAAGAGTATCGATACAGATAGGACAAGTTTCCATATAAAATAACACATAATATCTTTCATCTTTTTGATTAAATACGTCTTCTAATTTTATTTCTTGTAAATTATTTTTTTGACCACAAGATAATAAATTTAAACAAAATAAAATTATAATTATTAATCTCATAATCTCCTCCATCTAATATATACGTATAAATATAGTAATTTCCCAAAAAAATTGGTAAAATCGTTATAACGAGGAAAGATGAAAGACATTAAATATGAAGGCGTTAAAGCTTTAACTTTTACATCAATTATGAGTGCAATTTCTCTAGTCTTTGTGCTGATAACTTATTTTGTTTCAGGAACTGGACTTTTTTTAATTCTTGTCTTGCCACTAATAGCAGCCTTAGTTGCGTTAAAAGTTAATCTAAAATATTCATTAATTTATATCTTCGCGACTTTTGCAATGTCATTTATAGATTTTCAAAATGCTTTATTTGTTATATTGCCTTCATTAATAAGTGGAATTCTCTTTGGATATTTAATTAGGACTGAAGTTCAAGGTTATTACATAATCTTCTTAATATCTGTATTAAATATTGGTTTGCAGATAGGCGCAACTTATCTAGTTAAAGGCATATATCAAATAGATTTAATTAATGTATATTCAAATGTTTTTCATATTAAATATGAAGTATTTAGTTCAATCTATTATTTATTCTTATTTGTTCTCTCTTTAATTCAAACAGTTATTACTTATATCATTATGACTAATGAAATTAAAAAAATTGGTTTTGTTTTCAACGAAAAAAAGAACCATTATATATGGATTTTATTAACCACATTAATCTTCTCATTATTAAGTGTAATCTTAATTAATTTTGCCCCTTCATTATCATATGTATTTATTGGATTTAGTCTATATTTTGGAGTAGTTCTTGGTTATTACCATTTTTCTTATTATCAAAAGAAATTAGTATTAATCATCCAAGATGTTTTATATGCTCTTAGTTTACTATTTATGTTTGTATTAATGTTTACTTTTCCAAGTAACTACAAGCCTTTAGTTTTATTACTCCCAGTACTAGGAGAATTTATTATGTCTATTATAGTTATTATCTATTCAAAGATAATAAAAAAAGAAAAATTAAATAACACTGTATTTGAAAATAAGAATTAAAAATATATAATTAACTTAAATAAGAAAGGGAAAATATCATGTTTGATTTTTTAAAAACATTTTTTCAAGGATTAATATATTTATTACTTAGTCCAGTTATTCTAGCATTTTTAGCCATCTACATGGTCTATTCTTTTTTCGTATTCTTATTTATGTTTATTAAGCGTGTCATCATGTTCTTCAAAGGCGAGAATATGAAAGAAGGAATGAAGATTGATAAAGTTTCACAATTGCATCTAGATAATCAAGATGCAGAAAAAGAAGCTCTTCAAGCAGTAAATCCTACACCTATGATTAACGTTCAATCAACAAGTGCTCCTCAACCAATCATCATTCAAACAGATGAACAAGGTAGACTAAAAAATATTAAAGTATTAAATACAAATCCTGTTGATGCTCAACCATCTATTGAAAACCAAGTATTTCAACAGTTAGAAGCAAAGGAGAAAGACAATGATTAATCTCTTAGTCAAATTATCTGAATCCGATAAAAGAGTATTAATTGCTCTATTACTCGTACTCATTATCGTATTAATTTTATTCGGTTACTTAGTTAAATTAATTAAATTCATCTTAGCAAAGCAAGCAGCATTCGTTGATACATCAATGTATGACATTGTCGATGCAAATATGGTTTCTACTCCAAAAGAATTTAGAAAAGTCTCTTTTGAAAAGAATAGAAGAAAGTTCTATTTTGAAGCAATATTTCCATTCACTGTAATGGCACTTGTTAACATAACTATCGTAATCTTATTACTTTTCCCTATTAATTTTAATTACCAAGTGATGGGAAATTATTTCTATGATTTACGTTTATCATTAAATTGGGATAATTGCTTCGTAATTTTACTCGACTGGATTCCTGCTTTAGAGCATTGGCCAGCAGTTACTCATTCTCCAGTATTCTATTTTACTGAATGGCAAGCTTGGGTATCTTACATCTATTTAATTGCAATGATTTATGGAATTACTCATTTCACTATTTGTGTATGTGCATTTGCTTCCCGTAACTATCGAACAATTATGGCCGCTCATGATGTCTTTGATAAAGATTTAAAGAAATTAGCAGATGCTAAAAACTTAAATAATGTTCATACTAAAAAACCAACTGAAGAGATGAAAGAAGCAGTTGAAGACGAAGTTAAATAACTAAAAATGCATTGGAATCAACCAATGCATTTTTTCATAATAATTTAATATAATAAATTTGAAAATTATATTTTCTTTTCTAAATTATTTTCTATATCCGTTAGGATTCTTCTTTTGCCAGTTCCATGAATCACGGCACATATCTTCTAAAGTCTTTTCTGTCTTCCATCCTAAGACTTTTAAAGCTTTATCTGAATTAGCATAAGATTCTGCAAGATCACCTGCTCTACGTGGACCATAGACATAATTTAATTTTAAGTTATTAACTCTTTCAAATGTAGTAACAATTTCAGTAACTGAATATGGTGTTCCAGTTCCTAAGTTAAAGATTTCTACACCTTTCATACCAAAGATATAATCACAAGCTTTAACGTGTCCTTTTGCAAGGTCTACTACGTGGATGTAGTCTCTTCTACATGTTCCATCAGGTGTAGGATAATCATTACCAAAGATTGTTAATTTTTCTCTCTTACCTACTGCAACTTGAGATATATATGGCATTAAATTATTTGGAATACCCTGTGGGTCTTCACCAATTAAACCAGATTCATGTGCACCGATTGGGTTGAAGTAACGAAGTAAGACAACTGCTAAATCCTTATTTGCGAATGCTGCATCTTGAAGAATTTGTTCAAGCATAAATTTTGTCCATCCATAAGGATTTGTACATCTTCCTCTATGCATTTCTTCTGTATAAGGAACTTTATTTTCTTCTCCATATACTGTTGCAGATGATGAGAAGATAATGTTGTTTACATTAAATTTCTTCATTGTTTCGATTAAAGTTAATGTTGAATCAATGTTGTTTCTATAATATTCAATAGGTTTTTGGACTGATTCTCCAACAGCTTTTAAACCAGCGAATTGAATACATGCATCAATCTTGTGTTCTGAGAAGACTTTTTCTAATGCTTCCTTATCACAAACGTTTGCTTCATAGATACCTGCAAGTTTCTTACCAGTAATCTTTTCTACTCTATGTAAAGATTCTTCGCAGCTATTTGAATAGTTATCAACAACTACTACTTCATAACCTGCGTTTAAAAGTTCAACTGCTGTGTGTGAACCAATGTAGCCTGCGCCACCGAGAAGTAAAATTTTCTTTGACATAATTTAATCTCCTATTATTTACTAATTTCAAGTAAGTTTTTAATTGTTTCTAACGGTACTTCGTTACCAACTGTTAAGGTAAATTTTCCAACGTGGGAATCTTTAATAACATTTTCGATTTCTAGAGAAGAAGAAGCAATATCTTCACTTGTTTCTTCACTAGTAACTCCATACCCTGCATTAAAAATATAACCTCCAAGTTCTCGAATTGCATTATCGCTGTCTAAAGAATTATAAATTCCTGAAGAAGTGATAGAAGTACTTGGATTTGTTCCCTCTAAATTAACGTATTGAGAAGATGTAACTTGGTCACCTTCTACAACATTTAAACAATAAGATGAAGAAGTTAAGTATGCTTCTTTTAAAGAAGAAACATATTTAATTTTATAATGATTAGATTCTAATGTATCTAAAGTAGTATATGATGTATGGTCACCAATAACTACTAAGTCATAATAATCTGTAGGTAAATAACTTACTCTTTCAACACTTACTAAGAAAGCTGGAGAAGAAGCTTTACCTTTTAATGTAATCTTTTTACGATATCCTTCTATATTTGGGAAGGAATAGAGAGTTTCACTTCTTAAATTTTCACCTGTGTAATGGTAAGCAGTTCCTTTTTGATTACCATCACTGATTGAGTCATATAAGACATAATCGCCAGCATCTAATTTAAATAAGTCAACTTGTTCATTAAGTTTATCACCTAGAGCAGCAGAGCCCTTATAAGTGTTTTCTACTTTTCTAAATGTATATGGGTTAGATGAGATATCTGATAAGACGACTTCTGACGAATAATTAATATTAGTTGAAGTAACTCTTGACTGGGAAGTAAGTAAATACTTTCCATAAGTTGCAAAGTCGGCAATATCTACTCCCTTATTCTCTAAATGAGCTTCATATAGAGCAAGGGAATCAGATTTGTTTTTGCCTTGTAACAATAAGGTATCACTTTCTGAAGCATTAATAGAAGACTGTACAGCCTCAACAATTCCTGCGACAGCAAGATAACCAAAATAGCTTACTAAAAGAAGGTTAACAGCGACTAAAACGCCTCTAACTCTCTTCTTTTGACGAATTTTTTTCTTTGTTTCCTCTTCAAGTTGTAATTCTTCAACAGTACTTGCCATTTTGACTCCTTAACTAATATTCAATTTTGCCGTAAGTTCTTGGGAATGCTTCAACATCTCTGATGTTTTCCATACCAGATAAGTACATGACAAATCTTTCAAAGCCAATACCAAATCCAGCATGTTTGCATCCACCGTATCTTCTTAAATCAAGATACCATTGGTAATCTTCCATTGGTAAATGTGCTGCAAGCATCTTCTTTTCTAAGACATCATATCTTTCTTCACGTTGAGATCCACCGACAAGTTCACCAACACCTGGGACTAATAAGTCTGCAGCTGCAACTGTCTTGCCATCATCGTTATCTCTCATATAGAAAGACTTAATTTCTTTTGGATAGTTCATAATGAAGACAGGGCCTTTAACGATTTCTTCAGTGATATATCTTTCGTGTTCTGTTTGTAAATCAATACCCCATTCAACATTGTTGTTTTCAAACTTATGACCATTCTTAATTGCGTCTTTTAAGATTTCAATAGCTTCTGTGTATTCCATTCTTCTAAATGGTGTGTTGAGAACGTGGTTTAATCTTTCCATTAAAGTAGTATCAATTCTTTCATTGAAGAACTTCATTTCTTCTGGAGCGTTTTCTAAACAGTATGAGATACAGTAAGTAACGCAATCTTCGATTAAATCCATATCATCTTCTAAATCTGCAAATGCGATTTCTGGTTCAATCATCCAGAATTCTGCTGCATGGTTTTTAGTATTTGATTTTTCTGATCTAAATGTAGGGCCAAATGTATAAACATCTCTAAATGCCATTGCAAATGATTCTACATGGATTTGTCCTGAACCTGATAAAGAAGTTGGTTTTCCGAAATATGCATTTGGATCTTTATCATCAGTAACACATTTAAACATAGTATCTGATTCTGCCTGAACACCAGTTAAGATTGGAGTGTGTACATAGACAAATCCTTGGTTCTGGAAGAATTCATGAATTGCCATTGATAAGACTGATCTAAGTCTAAATACTGCTGAGAAAGTATTTGTTCTTGGTCTTAAATGAGCAATTTCTCTTAAATATTCAAATGTGTGTCTCTTCTTTTGTAAAGGATATGAAGGATCAACTGTACCTTCAATAACAATTTCAGTTACGTGAACTTCAAATGGTTGCTTTCCTTCTGGTGTTAAAACAAATTTACCTTTAACATCAATTGCTGAGCCAGTTAATAAATGAGCGACATCATCGTAGTTACTTAATGACTTGTCATAAACTAACTGTAAATTTCTAAAATATGTACCATCATTTAATTCAATGAAACCAATTGAACCGTTGTCTCTATTTGTTCTAATCCAACCTTCAAGTTCTACTTCATCAATAGAATCTAACATTTGGTTATCAGAGAAATTGAATGCTTCGTATAATTCTCTAATTGTTTTAAAATCTAACATAATTATGCCTCCTGTGATAAATATCATATCACGCCTTTTTAATTATACAATTAAAACTAATGATTTTTAAATGAATAACATTAAAGTTTTATGTTTTTTCATTACATTTTACCTTTTAAAATATTCTTTAGATTAAAAATTAAATTTTTTTGGTATTTCTTTATTTTTTCTCCTAATAGATTAAATAAAGGAGACTTAAATATGAAAAAACTACTTTCATTATTATTTTTAACCCCTGCTTTATTTTCTTCACCACTTAAAGCAAACAATCTTACTAGCGCTTCATCATTTAGTAATAATCCTAAAATCATAAATAACGATATAACTAAAAAAGAAGTCGATGTTAGTTCTTATCAAGCTCCTAAAACTAATTTAATTTTAGAAGATTCAATTGAGTGTGCTTATGCTGATAGATATCTATTAAAAGATTCTTACATCTTCAAAAAATGGAACAATGATACTCCATTAACCTTAGTTATATATTTTCGTCAAGACATTACTAAAACATTACAACATTTTAGATTAGTTTTCACTTTAGAAGATATGGAAAATTCTCAAAATACAAGGGTTTTTGATAGTAAAAAATATGCGACAAGCGAAACAAATTTATCAATTGTTGATAACATCAATAACCGCTGCGATTACGTCAAGATTGGATATAATTCCGAATGCATTTCTATTAATATTTATCCTAAAAATATTAAAGGCAAATTTAAGTTAAAAAACGATTTCTATTTAAGGCTAATAAAAAACACAAATATATGTTATCGCTATGACAAAGCAATGCTATTAATAGATGAACCAAATGGTCAAGGTAAAAACTCTTCATTCAATCTTCAATATATCAGCCCTATTTATTCTAGATATGGAGGTATTCATCATTATGAAGATTTCGATAAATATTATTTAACTTGTTCTTGTGATGACCCTATTACTCTAGAAGAAATCAAAAAGAATATCATTGCATATGACTATGGTAAAAACGAATATCGAGATTATACAGTAATATATGATGATTATTTTAAGGCACTAGAAGCTCATCAAGTAAACGAGTACAGATGTGGTCTATATGCTTATGATGACGATATTAATGACGCGAATACTATGCTAGAATTACGCATTAATATTGTCGATAATACTAAGCCAGATATTAAAATTGATTCTTCACATAAAGCAGACGAAAATACTGTCAATCTAACTTTAAAAGATATTCAAGGTTTTAACACTAATATAGATGTCACAAAATACCTACATATCGAAGATAATTATGATTTAAATCCACATTTTTCTAATGCACCTTCAATTAGTTTTACAAATTATGGAGAAAAAGAAGTTTTAGTAAGCGCCATAGACCAATCAGGCAATCAAACTACAAAAAAATTTAAATTTGTCTTACTAGATCAAGAAGCCCCAAAAATTGAAGGAAAAGATAATATTTGTCAACCACGTGGATATTGTATGTATGCAGATGAATTAATCTCAGAATATAAAATCACTGACAATGTCAAAGTTGAAGATGTCTATATTGAAAACGATACTTTCTCTGGTAATGGAGCAAAAGAAGGCACATATCAATTCACAATTGTCGCAGTTGACTCACAAGGTAATAAAGGATATAAGAAAGTCACTTATGAAGTATATGATTCAGACGGACCTGTCTTCTTCATTAACGAAGTAAAATTCACACTTGAATATGATGCAGGATTTAAATCTGCTAATGAATTATTAAAAATGTTAAAAGACCAAAATGTTATAAAGAAGAATTTAACTGATGGAGAATATCTAAATGATGAATATAAAGATAATTATTCTCGTCCAGGAAATTATAAAGTTATCTTAAGATGTTTAAATGAAGAAGGAGAAAAAGAATACGTTACTGTAAATCTTACTATTTCTTCAAAGAAAGATACTATTTCACCTCAGCCTAATTTGTTAGAAAGAATAGGCATATTCTTCTCTAACATTTGGGAAGTTATCAAGAACTTCTTTGTTTCCTTATGGAATAAAATCACCTCTATTTTCCATCACTAAAGAAGTTCAAAAAAGGCTGTTTCACCCCGAAACAGTCTTTTCTAATTATTTTCAATTTTACGCATGAATTTTTTTAATTCACTAAAGCTTTGTCCGTTTTCATCAATAGTTAAATATATTGCGCCAATTAAAGCAAATAATACCTGTGCTTTTTTAGTAGTACCATCATTACCTTCAAAAGTAGTTTTAATTTCATCTTCTACTTGAACATAAGCAAAATCAAATAAGCCAAGTCTTTCACAAATCTTACAAGCGTAAGCATCGTCTCCTCTTTTAGAATCAGAAATATACATTGATATAGGCATATTAAGACGATACAAATCACTTACCTTAAATAATTGGAAGACTTTCTCTCCTACTAACGCTAAAGGTAAATTACCTTTAGATTCACAAGAAGATAATTGTTTATTAACTTCATTGCCTTCTTGAGTTTTTAATTCATAATAATTAACGCAAAAAGCTTTCTTTAAATAAGCTTCTTTTACAAATGAAATTTCAAAACCAATTTCATCTCTAAAATAATTTAATAATTTAACTCTATCCATAATATCCCCCGCCAATTAAATTAATCTTCTTTTTCGCTTTCTTTTCTTACATATAGAACAAAAGATAATAAGAAATTCACAATTAAAACAATAATAAATGATATTAAATACGCCCAAGAAAAGAACGAAATAAATGAGATTAATAAGATATTAGAAATGATTGTAATGATTGGTAAAACAATATTAATATTTTTTGAATGTGCAATCATCTTTTTCATGACCATAATTGAATATGCAATTTGAATTAATAAAACTAAACCGATAATAATAAAATCTACAAATGATAAAATATTAAGTAGATTATAGGTATTAATATCATTTTCATGAACAGCAGTTCTAATTAACCCAAGTTCATTAACATAATAAAAATGTGCAAAAGATAAAGGTAAATAATAAGTCTTACCATACGCTTCCATTATTTCACTTGGGTTTTCAACTTTTATTTCAGTAATAGTTGCGCCTATACTACGTGCAAAAACAGAATCAAAAACAATAATTAAAGATATTAATAAAATACATACCAATGTTATTGATACGTAAAATAAATAATTTTTAAAATAAAACTTCTTATCTAACATAATTCCCCGATAAGGAAATTATAATACAGATGTAGAAAAATTAAAATAAATAAAAAAGATGCTAAGTTTTTCTTAGCATCCTTTACCGTCAATAGAACAAGCTTGGCCTTCATATTTTTCATATTCTAAATCTGTATGACCAAGTTCTTTTAGATAAGTTTCCCAATCAGTGAAAACTCTATTCTCGTCCATAATTGCAGGAATACCTATATCATGGATTTTTTTAAGTCTTACGAAACACTCCTCCCTATCTCTAAGAATTAAAAATTCTTTTAAGTTTTTTAACGAAGCATTGATGTCAATATATTCATATTCAACACCATATTTGTCAAAATTAATTTTGCAATTTCTACAATCAGGACACATTGGACTTCCGTAAACTTTTAACATATACTTCTCCTATTTAACTTCAAATTCGACAACTTTAGTTTCAAATGGTGTCTTAATAATAAGTTTAGCCTTACCTACCTTATGAGTTGTCTTAATATAAGTACCACTCATACCACCTTTAAATGAAACAATAGATGGGCCTACAAGTTCAATAGGTCCTTCGACAGACAATTCAAATGGTTCGTTATAATAATATGCCTGGATATTATTTTGATTTAAGACTCTAAGTCTAATTGAAGCCATATCATATGTTGTCTTTTCATGTAAAACATTTGAAGAAACTTTAGTTTCTAAATGGAGAACTTTTGATTCACCAAGTTGTAAATAATTAACAACTTTACCGTCTTTAATTGCTTCAAAAGAATAGACAACTTCTCTATCACCCCAGTTACCAATATATTTACCAAATAATTGATAACCAACTTGATAATTGACATGATATCTAATCATTAGATGTAAGTACATGAGCATGTATTTTAATGGCATTTTATTACCATATCTAAGAGATGCTTGTAATACTTGTTTCATATATGAAGATGCTTTTTCTGAGTAGCCTTCATTAGTAATTAATAAATCACCAACAAAGTCATCTACATAAATTGGAGCGTTAGGTAAATTCTTGTATGGAGAATCTTCATGAGTAAATTCTCTAACTAATGTACCATTTCTATAGAATCTAATCTTATCTGCGTTTGTAAAGACATAGAAACCAGGAACATTACTTGCAGGCCATTCGCCATGATCAAGTGTTGATGATACTTTTAAGAAGTTATCATCTTTAATAAACATTGAGTGATATAAATCTGCAGGTGTCTTAGGGTTTCTAAACATATCAGTTACACCATGGTAACAAATCTTATCACCTGAGCCGAAGTCTTTATGAGTATTGTAATCAAACATACACCAGCCAAATAAACCTGTAATTTGGTCATCTGCTGTGTACCAATCTAAGATTCTAGCGTATCTTTTCATATGTTCATTTCTATGTGGCTCATCATCATAGTTTTTAGTTGGGAACATATGGCCATTACATTCAGAAACTAAATATGGCATATCCATATTTGTAACAACTGATTTCTTACTTGATAAAGCTGTTGGTTCAGTAGGTGCAATGAAGTCGTTATATGTATAAACATCTTCAAGTTCTTCACCTTTTTTATAGCACCGTACTCCACCAGTTTGTCTAGTAG
>DEWM01000082.1 GCA_002363635.1 Caryophanales bacterium UBA3210
GCTACTATCGATTGCATGAATAAACTAGGCGCAAATATAAAAAAAGATGGAGATAATTTATTAATTGAAGGGATAAAATCATTTAATAAAGTTGACCAAGTTGAATTAGATGCAACTGAATCCGGCTCAACATTACGCTTTCTTTTACCAGTTGCAAGTTTGCTTGCAAATAAAGTTATCTTTAAAGGAAGTAAAAAATTGTTATCTAGACCATTAGATGTCTATCAAGATATCTATTTAGATAATATGAAAATTAATTTAGATTATGTTGAATTAACTTCATCTTTAGAAAAAAGTGAATATGAAGTAAGAGGAGATATCTCTTCTCAATTTATTTCAGGATTATTATTTGCCTCTACTTTAATGAATAAAAAAATCACAATTAAAATCGTTAATAAATTTGAATCTAAATCATATGTATTAATGACTTTAAAAACGTTAAATGAATATGGAGTAAATTACTCTTTTGATGAAATAAATAATGTCATTGTTATTGAACCAACTCTAGGATGCAAGGCTACAAATAAAAAAGTAGAAGGAGATTGTTCTCAACTAGCATTTTTAGGAGCGTTAGGTCTAATTAATAATGATGTCTTAGTAGAAGGTATACCAAGTAATACCTTACAAGGTGATAAGAAAATCATCGATTTTTATAAAGAGATAGGTGGAGAAGTAGTTCAAGTTAATGAAGAAGCATATTTATTCTGTAAATCAGAATTAAAAGGCGGAACTATTGATATTGAAGATACTCCAGATTTAGGCCCTATATTAATTGCCTTAGGTTCTTTATGTGAAGATGGTCTAACATTACTAAATACTCGTAGATTAAAGATTAAAGAATCTGATAGAGTACTAGCAATGAAAGAAGAACTAAAAAAATATGGAATAGAAATTCTTGATGAAGAAAATAAAGTTTTAATTAAAAAACAAGAATTAAAAAATCCTCTAGAAGAAATAAATCCACATAATGATCATAGAATTTTAATGAGTTTAAGTGTTCTTTCCACATTATTAGAAGAAACTACATTTATTAATAAAGAATGCGTAAATAAATCTTATCCAGGATTCTTTGTTGATTTAAAGAATTTAGGAGTTAAGGAGGAAGAAATAAATGATTAATAAAGAACAAATTTTTTTAATTGTTGGTCTAGGTTTAATGGGTGGATCATATGCAGAAAAGCTCACCGAACAAGGCTATAAAGTTTACGCATTAAATAGACACGAAGAAGCTATTACAATTGGTAAACAAAGAAAAATCATTTTAAACCAAGATGAAGATAGAGAAACATTAATAAAAAATGCAGATTATATAATTCTTGGTTTAATTCCTTCAATGTGTCCAGTCTGGGTAAAAGAAAATAAGCACTTATTAAAAAAAGGTGCCTTTATTACTGATATGATGGGTGTAAAAGATGGACTTGTATATGAAATTCAAGAATCATTAGTAGATAACGAATTTATTTCAATGCACCCAATGACAGGTAAAGAATTAAGTGGTGTAACTTATTCTTCATCAAACATCTTTAATTCCTCAAATATGATTATTGTTCCAACTGAAAACAATACAGAAAAAGGAAAAGAATTCGCATATGATTTAGCACATATTTTATGTGTTAAAAATATCAATGAATTAAGTCCACTTAAACATGATGAAATTGTAGGATACGTATCACATTTATCTCACGTAATTTCTGTTTGTTTAATGAATTGTTATTCTTCAGAAGACCTTGCTAAATATGCAGGTACTGCATTTAGAGATATCACTCGAATTGCAAATATTAATGAAAATATTTGGAGTGAGTTATTCATCAAAAACAAAAATGCATTAATTCCTTTAATTGAGGCATATCAAAAAGAATTAGAAGAAATGAAAGAACTAATTCAAAAAGGTGATGAAAAAAAATTAAAGAAAGTATTAGTTAATTCCGCGAATAGAAGAAAGAAGTTAAATTCATAAAATGAAAGTTATTTTGACAAACATGGTGATGGTTTATAAAGATGATGGTTCATTCTTAGTTCAAAATAGAATTAAGAACGATTGGCCAGGTATTAATTTTCCTGGTGGACACATCGAAAAAAATGAAACTATGGAAGAAAGTGCCTTTAGAGAAATTAAAGAAGAAACAGGGTTAATTCTAGATGAAGTAGTTTGCTGTGGCTCTTATTCTTGGCTTGACTTTGAAAACAATAAACATCACTTATGTATTTTATATCGTACCAATAAATTTCATGGAGAACTTGTATCTAGTAATGAAGGAGAAGTTTTCTTTATTAAAGAAAATGACTTAAATAAGTATCAATTGTCGTTAGACTTTGATAAGATACTCAAGATATGTATGAAAGGAGTTATCGATGGAACTTTTATCGCCAGCAGGAAATAAAGAAGCCTTTATTGCCGCAATCAACGGGGGAGCAAATGCAGTTTATTTTGGAGGTAAACTCTTTTCAGCACGTGCAAGTGCGTCAAATTTCACTAACGAAGAGATTATTGAAATGATTAAATATGCTCATATTCGTGATGTAAGAGTTTATGTTACAGTAAACACATTATTATTCGAAGATGAAATTGAAAAAGCATATGAATTCTGTAAATTCTTATATGAAAATGATGTCGATGGTATCTTAATTCAAGATTTAGGTTTAGCACATTTATTACATACTCGAATTCCTGATTTAACAATACATGCATCAACTCAGTTAAATACGCACAATTTAATTGAAGCAAAATCATTAATTAATTTAGGATTTAAGAGAATTGTTTTAGCAAGAGAAGTACCTTTAGAAGAAGCAAAGAAAATTAAAGCATTAGGTGTTGAAGTAGAAATCTTTGTTCAAGGTGCACTCTGCGTATCATATTCTGGCAACTGCTTTATGTCTTCTTTTATTGGAGGAAGATCTGGCAATAGGGGAAGATGCGCTCAACCATGTAGAACAAAGATGGATGTCGTTTCTTCAAAAGATAGAGTAGGCGACTACGCTATTTCTACAAAAGATTTAATGACTATTGATTACATTAATGAATTTAAAAAAGCAGGAATGGATTCATTAAAAATCGAAGGAAGATTAAAAAGAGAAGAATACGTATATGCTGTTACTAATATGTATCGAAAAGTAATTGATAATACTGAAGATAATTTAGATGCAGATAAGATGGTTGTAAAAACATTATTTAATCGTGATTTTACAAAAGGTTATTTGATGAATGAAAGCAAAGTAAATTTATTAAATCAAAAGACATCTTCACATATCGGTACTCCACTTGGAAAAGTCTTATATACAAAAGGTAATTTTATCTACGTTGAACTATATCAAGATATGAATCAGGGAGACGGAATTAAATTCTTAAATGATAAATTAGAAGGGATGTTAGTAACTAGAATGTCGGTAGGTAGAGACATCGTTACACATGCTTCTAAAGGTCAGATTGTTTCATTTGCACGTAACGATTTAAGAATTGCTAATGGTACTTTAGTAAACAAAACAACATCTACTAAAGAAATTAAAGAATTAGGTAAAGAAATGTTAGAACCTAGACTCTTACCTATTTCAGTTATTGTTAATGCTTCAGTAGGTAATAAATTAGAAGTAATCTTTAAAGATAACAGAGGTAATGAAGGAAAAGCTTATTCACAAATTGATATAGAAGAAGCTTCATCTTCACCTGCAACAAATGAAAAAGTTTTAAAGAACATTAATAAGATGGATACTCATCCATATTATTTAGATTCTTCAAATATTAATTTAGAAGGAAACTTATTTATTCCAGTATCAGTTTTAAATGAAGTAAGAAGAAATGCTTTAGATTTACTAGATAAAGCTAGAGAGAATTTAAATCATTATTCTGGAGTAATTGTTGACTACGATAATAAAGATTTTAAATTCACTAAACAAGATGAGTTATTAGTAAAATGTGAAACTGATGAACAGTATGAAACATTAAAAAACTTAAATTTAAAATTATACTCAATTGAGAAATTGAATAAAGAGAATACATTCTTAGATAGAATTAATCATGACGATGATAAAAAAGCAAAAGGAAACCAAATTACTTCTTATTATAAAGAAGTAGAAGAAGGCAATATCATTGCCAGTGCCTACGCTCATATAACAAATTCATACACAATGGATTTATATTATGAAAAAGGCTACAAAGCTTTAATCTTGTCATTAGAAGCATCAAAAAGACAAATTAATTTAATGATCAAAGGATTTGAAAGACGTCACGGATATTTACCAAATGTTGGTATGTATATTTATGGTCGACCAGATTATATGATTATGAAATCATGTCCAATCGCTTCTTCACATGGAATGAAGAAAGATCATTGTAATTTATGTAAACATGATCGTTATTATTTAAATGATAGAGTAAATGCTTCTTTCCCATTAGTAACTGACGATAAATGCCAAGTTAGAGTATTGGGAGACAAGACTATTTGCTTATTTAATAAGATTGATGAAATTAAGAATTTAGGTATTTCTTTCTTCTATATTGATATCACTATAGAAAAGGAAGAAGAACTTGATGACATTATTATGTCATATCGTTCAGAGGAAGGAATGAAAGAAAAAGATTATTATGGACATTATCTTTTTGAAATAGAATAGGAGTAATATGAACCGTTATTTAGAAAATTTTGTAAATTTATTTTCTGAGGATGATGCTACAGTCATTAAAGCAGTCCAAGAGAAAAAAGATTGGATGTTTAGAAAATTATATTTAAAAGTACGATTTGATAAAGTTGATGATGAAAAGATTCCTTATCCAGAAATCTTTGCAGCAATGGATAATGCATTACATTTTGAAACACTCAAAGGAACAAGCAAAGTAATTAAATCATTTAATGAATCATTTAGATTTAAAACATTATCAGAACAAATCAAATTAGAAAAAGATTCATTCTTAATTGAATTAAATATGAATGCTTTAGATGATAAAGCATATCGTGATTTACTTGGCAATTTTTACCCATGTATGCCTATTGAAGAACTAGAAATCGTAAATGATGGTTCAGTTTTAAATTTATTAAAGCTCCCAATGATAGGAAGTTATGGAGATTGGGTTTTAATCTTAGGAAAAGACCAATTAATTAGAGATAATTATTATTTCCCATACTTTAAAAAAGTTATTTACGACAAAGCTCTATTAAACGAAGAAGAAATTGCTACTATTAAAGAAATAGCAGAAAATCATAATTTACCAATTGAAGAAAAACAAAGTAATTAATTACTTGTAATAAGGAGGGATAAAATGGAAAATAAAGAAATATTTGAAATTTTATTTAAGCAAAGAAAACTATCTGATATCTATAAAGAATCATTATGTGAAATCTTTACTGGGGTAATAGAAGAATTAACAAAGAAAGTTGAAATTGCGGATATTGCAGATTTTGCAATTAATCCATCAATTATTTTTAATTATGTCGTTGAAGAAACAGCTTATAATCTTCAATTAATTAAAAAAGAAGATCATGTCCCATTTATCTCAAGCCCTTCTTATATCGTCTCAGAAACTAGAATTATTTCTGATAAAATCTTTCTAAATGAATTACTTGGAAGTGAACATCCAACTTTAGTAAGTAGATTCTCTCCATTAGTTACAACTTTTGACTTTATGGCGAATTATATTTTAAATACCTTTAATCGTCTAAATAAAAAAGGAACACAAGAAAGAGCTCTCCTTCTTGATATTATGAAAAAAGGATTTGTTATGAGTAAAACTATTATTAGTTTGCTTGTACAAGGTGCAAATACAGAAGCTTTCTCTACATGGAGAACCCTCCACGAAGTAGAATGTATTGCAAAAATCTTATATGAAAATCCATATTTAACTTCAACATATATCCGTCATATGGAATACGCTCAATATTATCGTAATGAAGAAGCAGATTCTTCCATAGTTGAAGCAAAAATAAATGAAGTTCATGAACTCATGAAACCATATAATTTAAAGAGCAAAGATACTAAAAAATATATTGAATATGGATGGTTATATTCATATAAAGATGTACTAGAAAAATTCCCTGAATTTAGACCAAATTTTAGAAAAGGAATCGAATTAGTTTCAGGTTTATCATCATATTCAAAAATTTATGAAATGTCTTCAGAACTTGCCCATTCTTCTCCAATGTTAATTTATTCAAATCCGGATTACTTCAAATCATTAACATTATTATGCTTATACGATACCTTTTTTAGGTTAGAAAATATCTTTAATAACATTATGAAGAATGAAAGTGAAATTGATTATCTTTCATATGCAAAAGTAAGAGAAAATGCATTAATGGAAATGAATAAAAATATTCAAATTGAAAGAGTGCAATTCAATCAGAAATATAAAAGAAAATATCCGTCCAAACCACAATCAGAAGAAGAAAAAGATTCGGAATAAACCGAATCTTTTTTGTTAAGTCAAACTATACGTCTTGGAAACAAGAACCGCCGATAAATTCTCTAATAATAGAGTTATTTGGAATCCATTTATCATCCATATCGACAAAGTATTTTAATGATCTAATTAATCTTTCTGCAACAGGGAAGTAATCAGAATCAATTGAGATTTGTTTTAATAAAGGTAAAGCATATTTCTTTAAAACACATAATTCATATGCTTGTAATGAGTTAAATACGTAATCAGCATTTTCTTGTGTTTTATAAATCCACTTGAATTCGCCACGTCTAACATCTTTCCACATAGAAATTGTTTCTTCAGCAGAAGCATTTCTAAATTTAAAGTCACGAACGATTCTTCTCATAAGTCTTAAGTCAGTAAGAGAAATAGGGTTGTGATTATCTAAGTTGATTTGAGCTTGTGGGGCAATGAAAATCTTAAATTTTTGAGATCTAGCAATAGATGAAGTTAATTTTTCATTTAATGCGTGAATACCTTCAATAATTAATGGTTGATCATCAGATAATTTTAATGTTCTACCTTTAACTTGTTTACCAAGTTTGAAATCATATTTTGGTAAAGTGACTTCTTCGCCATTAATTAAATCACACATATTTTGGTTGAATAATTCTACATCTAAAGCTTCTAAACATTCTAAGTCTGGTTTACCATCTTCGTTAAGAGGTACTTGGCTCTTTGGTAGATAGTAATCATCAATAGAAATACGAATTGGTCTTAAGCCAAGAGACATTAATTCAACTCTTAATCTATTAGCAAATGTAGTTTTACCAGATGAAGAAGGACCTGCAATACAAATTAATTTAATTTGGTCAGCATTTTCTTTAATCTTGTTGCCAACTTCTGCAAGCATATTGTTGTGATGTTGTTCACACATATTGATAAAATCAATAGGTCCATCATCTTCAACATGTTTATTGATTGAAGCGATTGTATCAGCTTTAACCATCTTTGCCCATTTATATGAAGCTCTTAAAGTATCTGCGAAAACTTTGTCATCTTCAAATGCAGGGATTTTACCTTTTTCTTCGCTTCTAGGATATTGAATGATAATACCGTGTCCATAAAGAGTAATCTTGTAATCTTTAATGTGTCCAGTTGATGGTACCATGACACCATACATATAATCTAAATATCCATCACAGTCATATAAGTGAACTGTTTTTTCAGGACGATATTTTAAAATATCAATTTTATCTTGTTGACCTCTTTCTTTATAAATCTTCTTTGCTTCATCATTAGGAACAACTTTCTTTACAAGAGGAAAGTCAGCTTGAACGATAGAATCAATATGCTGTTTTAAAATCTTAGTTTCTGAAGCATTGAAATATCTAGGCTGTTTACCTTTTTCAGTTACGATAGTTAAATAGATAGAACGAGAAACGTTATATGAGAATTTAACGTGATACTTAGGGAATGCTCTATGTGCTGCCATAGCAACAATATATCTAAGTGATCTTTCATAAATTTTAATAGAATTATAATCTGTAGTATCGAGTAGATCTACTTGTGCATCATAAAATACTTCGTAGTTTAAATCACGAACGTGGTTGTTAACCGTTGCGCAGATGTAACGGTGCTGATCTCCTTCAATAAGATCAAGTAGTTTGACTTTTTTTTCGAAATGGAGTTCTTTATCTCCAATTTTCAAAGTGAATGGGTTTGACATAATTTTCCTCCTTAGCAAGGAATTAAATAGTAAGATACTTTTAATAACTTTGCAATACTCAATTTTTATTAATTATATTATATATAATTAAAAAAATATGTAAGCGATTACATTATATGACATAAGGATATTTTTTACAATAGGAAAAATATAGATAAACCATTTAATTTAAAAAATACTATATTTTTACTTGCATTATGGGCCTGACGAGTGTTATATTATATAAGCAATCGCAAAAGACATCGCAGGATAGAGCAGTCTGGTAGCTCGTCGGGCCCATAACCCGGAGGTCGTTGGTTCAAATCCTTCTCCTGCAACCAAAAAAATTCAAGGACTCTATATGAGTCCTTTTTTTGTTGCTAGGAGAGGATTAAACGTCCTCCGGTATTAATTAATTATAAGTTTTAGAAATATAATCTAAATCGAAAGGAAGTCTAGGCCAATATATATTTACCTTATGACGATAAGATTCATTTTTAATTTCTTTTTTATAATATCTAGCATGTGGACGGATTAATAATGGCCCTATATGAAGATTATCAACCCACTTCCAGCTTCTTTTCTTTAAATGCGCGAATATTTGCTTTTTAGAGACAATTACACCATAATTCTTGTCTCCGTGGTAAATGTATTCAGCAGGGATATAATCATCGTTATTACCTTGAAATAAACATCTAGTGATAACTTTCTCAACAATCTCTGGATTACTATTTAATTCCTTGTTCGCGTCCTTTATTCTTTTGCCTAAAATAACATTTAATTTATTATGTTCGATACGTTCTTTACCGGTACCATCTTTAGTTCCATCCCCATATTGAAAATATAAAATGGTTGCAAGAGTATGATTAGAAATACCTATAGATCTTAAGAATATAATAAAGTCTTTAATGTTTTCTTCGTCAACTTGAGTAGCACTTCCAGATTTCATAGAGACATAATGAATATAATCATCAATTTTGATAAAGAAATCAGGCTTAGTATATCCTTCGATTTGTCTACATAAAATTAAATCATCATCCTTAACCTTACCGAAGATTCCTTCTATTAAGTTCTTGCAGTTATCAGTTAACTCCTCATATTTCTTTTCGTTAAGTTCGTTAACCATTTCTGTTTCTTTTTGCTTGCCTAAATTAGAAACCATAAATTTTCCTCCTTACTTAATCTATTAGTAAGAAAATGGAAAATCCCCAAAAATAAAAAAGACAAGTGAAACTTTCGTTCCACATGTCTTTTGAAATATCTTATTAGGATAATGACATCTTTTTTTGTAAAGAACTTGTTACTGCTCTTTGTGACGACTTAAAATCTGGATTGTTGTCGCCGAGACAAAAATAAAACGGAGAATTAATCTCCGTTATTTTTTCAGATGGTGGCTCAGACCAGGATTGAACTGGTGACACCCAGATTTTCAGTCTAGTGCTCTACCAACTGAGCTACCGAGCCATCTAAAGAATGGCGGACCAGACGAGAATCGAACTCGCGATCTTCTCCGTGACAGGGAGACATGTTAACCGCTACACCACTGGTCCATTGCTTGCTTTGGGCTTGCTTTATTATTATTACGAAAATTCAAATAAATATCAAGTAAAATTTTACATTTTTTTATAATATTTTTTTAACCCATATTTGCAAAGAAAAAACTCCGTGAATTTGACGGAGTTTTCGGCCTTTGAATAAAAGAATATTATTCAGCTTTTGCATCGAGAGCAGCTTTTTCAGCTTTTCTTTTTTTTCTGCAATCTAAGCATCTGACTGGATCGTGTTGGAATCCTTTAGATGCAAAGAATTCTTGTTCTCCTACAGTGAAAACGAATTCTTTTCCGCAATCTTTGCAAATGATTTTCTTGTCTTCCATGAGTGTCCCCTTTCTCGCAAGTTAAGACTATTATGTTTC
>DEWM01000034.1 GCA_002363635.1 Caryophanales bacterium UBA3210
CTAGATATAAATAAAATTATTGTTCATAAGGATCATGGATTATGCAAAATTGTAGGAAAAGAATACATGTCATTTGTATCTAAGAATTATTACATCATGAATCCATTAAGTACTCCAAATATGAAAGTGATGGTTCCAGAAGATAAGACAAAAGAATTTTGTAGAGATGTTTTAACACGTGAACAATGCTTGCATATAGTAGATAGTATTAAAAATTTAAGTGATGACTATATAGTAGATAATAAAAAAAGAAAAGAAGAATATACAAAACTCCTTCATAGTGAAAACTTATTAGATATCGCTCAATTATTAAAATATCTATGGACAATGTTTGAAAACAAAAGAGCAAATAATAAAGCTATTGGATCAATCGATACATCAATCTTTAATGAAGCAAAGACAAAATTATATTCTGAAATACAATATGTTTTGGGAATTAAAGATGAGGATGGTGTAGTTGAATTTATTAAAAGCAGATTATAAAAAAAACAGGAATGAACCTGTTTTTTTATTGCTTATTAAGTGAATTTTTAATAGCCTGGAAAGTTTCTTCAGATAAGTCATGTTCTACTTTGCAAGCATCATCATTAGCAACTTTAGGATCAACACCTAATTTGATAAATGCTTTAGTTAAAATTTCATGACGTTCATAAATTCTTTGAGCAATTTCTGCTCCTTTTTCAGTTAAAGTAATTGCTCCATCATCATGGAAAATAATATAACCATCTTCACGAAGGTTCTTAACAGCACGAGAAATACTAGGTTTTTTATAACCCATATCATTTGCAATATCAATTGAGTGGACTTTTTCCTTTTTAAATGAAAGCATTAAAATTCTTTCTAAGTAGTCTTCTGCTGATTCATGAATATTCATAAATAAACCTCCTTCTAAATTATTAACATTTTACATTATTTATTTCATTTTGTTAAGAGTAAGTTAGCCCGTACTAACTAAAAATGCTTAAATAGAGATTATTTACTTTTTTTATTTAAATAAATAAACTATGCTTTAGGCGGAGGTAAGGATATGAATAATATAAAAAAATTTACAAAAGGATTAGGTGTTCAATCCGTTATTGCTCCATTATTTAAATTCTGTGAAGCCGCAATGGAACTTATAACTCCATTTATCGTAAAAGATATTATTAATAACGGTATCCCTCTAGCAATGGAAACAGGTGATACAAGTTATATTATTATAAGATTTATTATTATGCTTGCATTTGCTTTAGGTGGCTTTGGCTTTTCAGTCATTGCACAATATTTTGCAGCAAGAGTAGCAAGTGTATATTCTTGCCGTTTAAGAAAAGGTTTATTTGAACATATCTTAACATTATCATACAAAGAATTAGATCAGCTTGGAAAAGGTAAACTATTAACAAGAATGACTTCAGATATTAACCAAGTACAAACTGGAATTAACATGTTCTTAAGACTATTATTAAGATCACCATTCGTAATGCTCGGCTCATTAATTATGGCGTTCTTAATCTCTTGGAAGATGGGAGTAATCTTTGCGCTTACAATTCCATTATTATTCGTAGTAGTCTTAGTAATTATTAATAAGACATTACCAAAATATGTAGAAATACAATCTTCACTTGATGAAGTAACAAGATTATCAAGAGAAAACTTGTCCGGTGTAAGAGTAGTAAGAGCATTTACTTACGAAGAAAAACAAACTGAAAAATTTAATATTGCAAACGAAAAATTAAAAGAAAAACAATACAGAACATCAAGAGTCTCAGCGTTAATAAATCCAATCTCATTCTTAATTGTCAACGTCGCAATAATTGCAGTTGTCTATTTAGGTGGATTTGAAGTAAATGTCGGAGATCTCAAAAATGGTGACATCATTGCGTTATTTACATATATGAATTTAATGCTTGTAGAAACAATTAAGTTTGCAAATTTAATTGTCACATTAACAAAAGCAATTGCTTCTGCAAAAAGAGTCAATGCAATGTTTGATGTTAAAAACTCAATTAAAACAGAAGAAAGCGTAGACGCAAAAGATAAAGAATATATTGAATTTGATAATGTCAATCTTTCATATAACGGAAATGGTTACGCGTTAGAAAATATCAATGTCAAAATCAAAAAGGGTTCCACAATAGGTATTATTGGAGGAACAGGTTCAGGTAAGACATCATTTATCAACTTATTATGCCATTTCTATGATGTAACAGATGGGCAAATCTATTTTGATGGACACAATTTAAATTCATATTCACCTCTTGAATTAAGAAAAAAGATTGGTTTAGTACCACAAAAAGCAGTCTTATTTAAAGGCACAATTAGATCCAATTTACTTTGGGGAAATAAAGATGCTACAGAAGAAGATATAAATGAAGCATTAAAAACTGCACAAGCTTTAGAAGTAGTTAAAGGAAAAACAAAAGGTTTAGATGAAGAAGTAGAACAGGGAGGAAAGAACTTCTCTGGAGGACAAAGACAAAGATTAACAATTGCAAGAGCCTTAGTCAAAAAGCCGGAAATCTTAATCTTAGATGATTCATCATCTGCGTTAGATTTCGAAACAGATCTAAAACTAAGAAGGGCAATTAAAGAATTAAATAAAGATATGACAGTCTTTATTATTTCTCAAAGAACTTCATCCTTACTTGGATGCGATAATATTCTTTTATTAAATCAAGGTAAGTTAGTAGATGAAGGAACACATGAAGAATTATTATCACGCAATTCTTTATATCAAGAAATTCACTCATTCCAATTTGGAAAAGGAGGGACAAAAAATGAAAAATAAAATAGCCTTCCGCAAATTACTCGCTTATTTAAAACCATATAGAGGTAGATTAATTACTTCGATAATAATGACAATTATTTATTCATTCTTAAGCTTACTCATTACATTCTTTGTAGGAAAAGCAATCGATTTAATGGTAGGAGTAAACCAAGTAGATTTCAAAGGAATTTTGTATTATTGCATTGCTATAGTTGCCTCAATGTGTGTTATTGCACTCTTCCAATATATTGTTTATGTTATTAATAACAAGATGACATTCTATATTGTTAGGGATTTAAGAAGAGACATTAATGCAAAAATCCATAAATTACCATTATCATATTTAGATAGCAATTCGTTAGGAGATATCCTAAATAGAGAAATTTCAGATGTTGAATCAATCTCTGATGGTATTATTATGGGCTTAAACCAGTTGTTCGGTGGAATCGTCACAATCATCACAGCATTAGTATTTATGTTTGTAATGAACTGGATGGTTGCAATTGTTGTGGTAGTATTAACACCATTATCAATTGTCAT
>DEWM01000126.1 GCA_002363635.1 Caryophanales bacterium UBA3210
CTCTATCTTCATTACTTTTAATTAGCTGCGGAACTAATAATGGTAGTAATGATGTTAACGGCAAAAATAATGGTGGAGACACCATCTCAGAAACATCTAACAATAGTGAATCTGTACAATCAACTTCATCTGAGGGAAATGGTAATGAAGTTAATTCAAGCAGTGGAAAAACTGAAGTAGAACAAAAAGATCCTTTAGTTAAGGAACCTCAGGTCGGGGTTGAATACTACTTTGGTATGGACCATAAAGGTCTAAACAAGATGACTTATTGGAAGGGAACTGAATATAGTAGTAATCAAAAATATTATATTGCTACTGCAGATGCTCCTTCATCTAGTGTTACATTAAAAATTGAGGCTGCAGAAGGCGGTTATTATTTAACATATAATCTTAATGGCAATAAAAAATATATTAATGCCGTAATTGCTAAAAGTAATAAAAAAACCTTTTACAATTTAGATATAACTGATACTGCATCATCTGTATGGGAATATGATGCTGAATACAATACATTCTTAACATCATTAGATTCTAAAAAATACTATATTGGTTCATTTGGAAGCAATAATTATTTTAGATTGTCAGAAACAAAACATTTAAGTGATTCTTATCCTGCACATTTCTATGATGTAGAAATCACAGATTATAATTTTGATCATCCAAATAGTGGAGGATCATCTGGTTCGGGTACTACTGGAGGTTCTACAACTTACGAACCATTTACAGATACAGTAGATACAGGTGATTTAGTAGAACATTATGCATCATGTAAAGGTAAAACTGGCATGGCATTATTTGATGAATTAAAAACTGTATCTAAAAAAGGATATCATTCACTTGGATATGGTGGACTTTGGGATGCTTATAAAGTTACTGATTTAAAATCTGATGGATATATTAACGACTATTATTCATGTATATCTAAGTATAAACCTGGTGACCACGCTTCTACTTATTCAAAAGAAGGCGATATGTATAATAGGGAACATTCAATTCCTAAATCATGGTGGGGTGAATCTACTGCAAACCAAGGATGTGATATCTATATTATTTATCCTACTGATGGAAAGATTAATAGTGTAAGAAGTAATTTTCCATTTGGAGAAGTATCTTCATTTACTAAAGCAGCTGCAAATAATTATTGTGGCTTAGGAGATTCTAATTTCCCTGGATGCAGTGGAACAGTATTTGAACCAAATGATCAATGGAAAGGTGATTTTGCAAGAACTTATTTCTATGCATGTGTTGCTTGGAATTCAACTACATTTACAAATGGAGATGGCAGTAAAGTATTTACATCAAGCATTAGTTCACCTAACTTTGGTTTAACTACATATGCTAGAAACTTATTTGTTAAATGGGCACATGAAGATCCAGTTGATGATTGGGAAAGACATAGAAACAATGGCGGTCAAAAGACTCAAGGTAATAGAAACCCATTCATTGACCATCCAGAATATATTGACGCTATTTGGGGTAATTAATTAGTTTTTATTTTAAGTGTAAAAATTTGAGTATATAATTTAAAAAAAAGGAGACTATACAATGAAAGAATTTTTAAAAGGAATGGATGACTTACCAAAAGTAGTAAAAATCATTTTAGCTTTACCAGGCTTAGATATTATTTGGTCAGTATATAGAGTAATTAAAGCTTATTCTAAGAACGATCAAGTAGGTATGATTGTTTGGTTATTACTTGGTTTATTCTTAGGCTGGAACATCTTAGCAATCTGTGACATTATCTTATTATTACTTAATGATCAGCCTTTATATTACTGTTTCAAAGAAGGTACATCATCTTCTAAAAATGATGCAGTAGACGTTGACTATACTGATAAGAAAGATAATTAATAATATTTTAATGACAAACATCTATCTTCGGGTAGATGTTTTTTTACGGATTATTAAAAAAATGTATATACAATCGATATACATAATGATATTTCTATATTAGAAAGGAGAAAGTGTTATGGCAGTAAAAACGGCAAATGTTATAGCAAGAGTAGAACCTGAAATAAAAGTTCAGGCAGAAGAAATATTAAATAAACTTGGTATACCAGTATCAGTAGTTATTAATGCTTTATATCATCAAATTATTTATACTAATGGAATTCCTTTTTTATAGGATTGCCTAAAAGCGTTAATGCTGATTTGATGAGCGAGAAAGAATTTAATGATAGGCTTATAATCGCGGATAAAGAAATCGATAATAATGAATGTGTACCACTTTCAAAACTTACAGAGGAAATAATAAAAGATAAATGATGGAACGTTTATACTTTATACAAATTTTTGAGATAAATTTAGATATAATTTGAAACTAAAAAAACTAATCGAAATAACTACATAAATCGATTAGTTTTCTTTTTATCCTAATGTTATTTCTAATATCATCATGACCACAAAACCTATCATAAATGCCCATAGACCGTAATGTTCATAACCTGCTTTTCTAGCTTCTGGGAGTATTTCATCTAATGTGACATAAATCATTGCACCTGCTGCTAAAGCTAGTAACCAAGGTGTAATGATTGAAAGTTGTGCAAGGAATAAACCTATTATTGCAAAGATTGGTTCGACAATTCCAGATGCTGCACCGAATAAGAATGATTTTGGTTTAGATATACCTTCATTTAGCATTGGAATAGATACTGCTGCACCTTCTGGTACATTTTGGATTCCTATACCGATGGCAAGAGATAATGCAGAATACATCAATGCAGATTCACTTCCTGTATTAATTGCGTGTAGTGCTAGTCCACATGCAAAACCTACTGATAAACCTTCTGGGATATTGTGTATAGTTACTGCAAAGAAGAATTTTAAATTTGGAGATACTTTATCTGTTTTAACACCTTCTTCAGTAGGGTCATGCTGGTTCTTATGGATATGTGGAATAAGTTTATCCATTCCCCATAAGAGTAATCCTCCTAAGATAAAACCTAGTATTGGAGGTAAGAAAGAGATGTTTGGATATAGTTCTTTACTTTGTTCTATTGATGGAAGAATTAAGCCAAATAAGGATGCAGAGACCATGATTCCTCCTGCAAAACCTAGAACTACATTGTTAGTCTTTGGACCAAATTCTTTTTTGAAAAAGAAGACAAATGCTGAACCAATTGTTGTGGAAAATAATAGTATTAATAAACATATAATCGTAATAGTGATTGAATTCATATAGATGCTCCTTTCAACCAAATTATAATAACATAATTTAAATAAAATGGTTAGCAGTTGCTAACTAAAAATAAAAATAGTTTGTTTTGTTACTTGTTTTAATATCCTTATCCATATATAATGACCTTGTAAAATTTATAAATCGTTGAAGGAAAAGAGTAGTTTATTTATTCTCTTTAGAAAGCTGTTGGTTGATGAAAAACAGTGTGGTAAATAAATGAATACGTTCTGGAGAGCTTCTTGAATTAATAGTAGGGAAGACGCTTGATACGCGTAAAAATATCTAATGAGGTGAAAGTATTATTACTTTCATAAAATAAGGTGGTACCACGAATATTTCGTCCTTATATTAAGGGCGTTTTTTATTTGCCCTAGAAGAAAGAGGTATATATGGGAATTTATGAAGAATTAGAATGGAGAGGTCTTATTAAAGATGTCTCAGATCCTGCAATCAAGGATAAATTAAATGCTGGAGGTTTAACTTTCTACATTGGAACTGACCCAACTGGTGATTCACTTCACATCGGTCACTTTTCATCATTCTTAATTGCTAAAAGATTAAAGGATGCTGGCCACAATCCAATCCTTTTAGTAGGTGGAGGAACTGGTTTAATTGGTGATCCAAAACCTGATGCAGAAAGACCAATGATTACTTATGAACAAGTTGAACATAACTTCGCTTGCTTAAAAGCTCAAGCTGAAAAGTTATTCGGTTTTGAAGTTGTTAACAATGGTGATTGGTTAAAGAAGATTAATATTATTGATTACTTAAGAGATGTTGGAAAATATTTCAACATTGGTTCTATGCTTGGTAAAGATATTGTTAGAAGAAGACTTGAAGAAGGTATTACTTTCACAGAATTCTCTTACATGACATTACAAGCTTATGACTTTGAATACTTAATGGAAACTAAAGGTGTTACTTTAGAAGTTGCAGGTCAAGACCAGTGGGGTAATATTACTGCAGGTATCGACTTAATTAGAAAGAAAACAGGTAAAACTGTATATGG
>DEWM01000018.1 GCA_002363635.1 Caryophanales bacterium UBA3210
GGAGCATTTGCGTTAAAAGAATTCAAAGAAGGATGTGCAGTCTTATTATTCTATCAAGTAGGAGAATGGTTACAAGATTATGCGGTAGGCCGTTCAAGAAAATCAATTTCTTCATTAATGGATATCCGACCAGACTTTGCAAATTTAATTAATGAAGAAGGCAGTGTAGAAACTGTAGACCCAGAATTAGTTGATGTAGGAAATATAATATTAGTTAATCCTGGAGAAAAAATCCCTCTAGATGGAATTATTATTGAAGGTTCTTCTTCATTAGATACCAAAGCTTTAACAGGTGAATCATTACCAAGAGAAGTTTCAAAGAATGATGAAGTATTAAGTGGCACAATTAATTTAACTTCCCAAATTAAGATTAAAGTTACTAAAACGTTCTATGATTCAACTGCAAGTAAGATTCTTGATTTAGTAGAGAATGCTGCAACAGTTAAATCAAAACAAGAAAACTTTATTACTAAGTTTGCAAAAGTATATACACCTATTGTTGTTTTCTCAGCGTTAGGTTTAGCGCTTATCCCTTCTATAATTAATGGCTTTATTACTAATGATTGGTCATTTAATGCAGAATATGGTTGGTATACTTGGATACAAAGAGCGTTAAATTTCCTTGTTGTAAGTTGCCCATGCGCATTAGTAATTTCTATACCACTTAGTTTCTTCGCAGGTATTGGTACAGCTTCAAAAGAAGGAATTTTAATTAAAGGATCTGCATATTTAGAAGCGTTTAATAAAGCAAATACATTTATCTTTGATAAAACAGGTACTTTAACAAAAGGTAATTTTGCAGTAACAAAGGTATATCCAGAAGATAAAAAAGAAGAAATCTTAAAACTTGCTGCAACTGCAGAACAAAATTCATCCCACCCAATTGCTATGTCAATTGTTAAGCAATATGGTAAAGAAGTTGAAGGTGGATATACATTAACTAACGTTGCAGGTAAAGGTGTTATTGCTTCTAAAGAAAACTCAGTAATTTATGCAGGAAATGCGAAGTTATTACGAGAAAACTCCATCATTTTCAAAGAGGTGGATGAAGCAGGAACAGTTGTTTATATTGCAAAAAACAACGAATTTATTGGATATATTCTCATTGAAGATGAAATTAAAGATGATGCAAAAGAAACTTTAATTTATCTACACGATAATGACTTTAAAACAATTATGTTAACTGGTGATAATGAAAAGATTGCTTCATCAGTAGCTAAAGAATTGTTATTAAGTGATTATAAAGCTCAGTTATTACCACAAGATAAAGTAAACGAATTAGAAAAGATTTTAAATAATAAATCTAAAGACGATATTGTTTGCTTTGTTGGAGATGGAATTAATGATGCTCCAGTATTAATGAGAAGTGATATTGGAATTGCAATGGGCGGAGTAGGTTCAGATGCTGCTATTGAAGCAAGTGATTTGGTTTTAATGCATGATGATCTAAAGAGCTTAATCAAAGCAAAGAAAATTTCTAGAAAAACTATTATGATTTCGAAAGAGAATATTGCTTTTGCTATTGGAGTTAAAGTTGCTATTCTTATTTTATCCGCATTAGGTATTGCTAATATTTGGATTGCAATATTTGGAGATGTCGGTGTTGCGTTATTATGCATTATTAACGCAATGAGATGTTCAAAAATTAAATAAATATTTAGTACACATTTTTATGTGTACTTTTTATGTTGTTGTGTAACAGCAAAATATATTTTATAATAAATACGAATATGGGGGGCGATATTATGAAATGTATTCATTGTGGAAAAGAAATAATAGATGGTTCAAACTTTTGCAAGTTCTGTGGAAAACAGCAAAATTTATCTTCAGGAGAACAGCAAATAGTTAATGTACAAAGAAAATCATCTACTGCAAAGGTTTTAAATATATTTACTATTATATCTTTGATTGTATCGATGGTTGTTTGTTTTACACCATTAGTAGTTTCTAATAATTTTTATGTAATGCCTGCTTACTTCTTTAATGACGCATGGACATTCTGCTATAACTCAAGTCAAAAATTATCTTATGTAATAATGATTATCATTGCTTTAATTGATGCAGCGTTTATTATTTTTACTTTAGTTTTCTCGGCAAAAGGTATAATTAAGTGCGCAAAAGATCTAAATGCTGAAAGATTTACTAATGGCGGATACTTATTATATATGTTCTTGATTCAGTTAGTTTCTACATTATTAGTAGATAACTTATATTCAAAATATATATTTGAATCTTCTAGTGACATATGGTCATTTGGACCTGGAATTATTGTTTCAATATTAATTAATGGATTATTATTATTCATTACAATAGTTACTGCTACTAATTCTTCAAGCAAGAATAAAGCAAATATTGTTGATGTTATATTATCTGCATCCATTACATTATTAACATTAGTTAGCATTTGCTGCTTAAATGATGAGTTCTATTCATTAAAAGGTAATAAATTATCATTCTTTAACTCAATATATTATCCAGGTTTTTATAAAGCTAATGACAATGTTGGAAAATTATTAGTTTCATTATCTGCAGTTGGTGGTGTTTTCTATTTAGTCTATATGTTAGTTGCTACTGCATTTATTGCAAAAAGAGGTAATGAATTGTTATCAGGTGAAAAAACAAAATCCTCATTTGCAGGTCAAATAATTATATTAGCATCAGGAATTGTATTATTAATTATATCTGTCGCGAATGTAAATATTATTAAGAATGCTTACGAATATCGAAGTGAATTTTCATATGGTTTAGTAAGTGCTGTATCTATTTCAATCATCACATTCGTTCTATCATTTATTAAAAATGTTTTAGCGAAAGATTAATCTGAACTATAAATATTAAAGGCAAGTGTTTACAAACATACAACACTTGTCTTTTTTGTTTCTCTTTTTAATAATATATTAAAAACATCTATTAAAAATATGTTTAATTAATCGTTTAGTGCTATTATAATGTGAAAAGTAAAAGGAGGTTTCTATATGGAAAAGTTATTATCAAAAGATCATTTTGAAATTACAAATGGTGAAAATATTCTATATTTAAACCAAAAAGCAAATGAAGCTAAAGCTAAAGGTGTCAAAGTTATTAATGGCACAGTTGGCATGTTATATAGTGAAGAAGGTCATATTGTTGATTTCCCTCTTGTTGATGAAGTTATTGCAAATTCAAATGATGAAGCAACACTTAAATATGGTTCAGTAGTAGGTGGAATAGGTTTTGCTAAGTCAGTTATGGATTGGTTATTTGGAGGGGTGGATTATTCTTCAGTTAAGCATAGTGTTATTGGTACATTAGGTGCAACAGGTGCATTAAGTTTAACAATTAGAAACTATACAAGTAGAGGACAAGCAGTATTAATGCCATCAATTAGATGGAGCAACTATGATAGTATCGCTCAACAAGCAGGCGCAACAGTATCTGTTTATAATCTATTTAACAAAGAAAATAATTTCGATGTTAAATCATTAGAAGAAAAAGTTAATGAATCAGTTGAAAAGTACGGAAGAGTATTCTTATTAATTAACGATCCATGCCAAAATCCGACTGGTTATACAATTAAAGAAGGCGAATGGGATGAAATCCTCGCGATTCTTAAAAACGCTTCTAAAAAGGCTCCTGTTGTTCTTTTAGATGACATTGCATATTTGAACTACAGCAGAACTTCTTATGATCCAATTATTCAAAAGATTCTTGATTCACTTAATGATAACTTTATGGCAGTCTTTGCTTTCTCTGCAAGTAAGACTTTATCAATTTATGGCTTAAGAGGTGGAGCAGCAATTGGCTTTACTTCTTCTCAAGAAGGAATTGATGATTTCAAGAAAGCAATGGAAGAAACCGCTAGATCAATTTGGTCATCTCCAAATTCTATTGCATGTAGAGTAATTGAAGAGAACTTTAACTCTTTAGAAAAACGTGAGATTTTACGTAAAAAACTCAATGATTACCTATCAATTCTTGAAGAAAGAGCAAATATTTTTATAAAAGAAGCAAAGAAAGTTAATTTAGTATGTTACCCATACGTAAGTGGTTTCTTTTTATTAATACCATGTCCAAATAATCAAAAAGTTGTAGACCAATTAATCGAAGATGAAAACTTATATGTTGTACCATTAAGTGGTGGCATTAGAGTAGCGTTATCTTGTTTGACTAAAAAAGAAATTGTTGGAATGGCAACTAAGATTAAAAAAGCATACGATAAAATTAATGGCTAAATATTAAAAGAGATATTATTTATCTCTTTTTTGTTATAATGATGAAAACTAAGGAGAAAATTATGAAAGAAAATGACATTATTCATGGCTTTAAATTATTATCAATAAAAAAAATTGATGATATTAATTCTACATTATATGAATTCGAACACTTAAAGTCTGGAGCACAGACAGCATATATTGAAAACGAAGATACAAATTGCTGCTTTGCTATTGGCTTTAGAACTTTGCCACAAGATAGTACTGGTGTTTGCCACATCATTGAACATAGTACATTATGTGGCTCAAACAAATATCCATTAAAGGAACCATTTGTTAATTTAATTAAAGGCTCAATGAGTACATTCCTCAATGCTTTTACTGCATATGATTGGACTATGTATCCATTCGCATCTCAAACACCAAAAGATTTTGATAATATCTTAAGCATTTATTGTGATGCTGTATTCAATCCATTATCAATTAAAGATCCAAAACCATTCTTACAAGAAGGTTGGCATTTAGAATTATTAAATAAAGAAGATATTCCTTCATACAAAGGTGTTGTTTATAACGAAATGAAGGGGGCGATGTCTAGCGTTAATGATGTTCTAGAACATGCAGCGTTAAAAGCAATGTATAAAGATAGCTTCTACAGTGTTAATTCAGGTGGAGACCCAGATGTTATTCCATCATTAACTTATGAACAATATAAAGCATTCTATAAAAAGCATTATACTCCAGGAAATGCATTAACATATTTCTATGGAAAGATGGATATTGCTGAAAAATTAGAATTCTTAGACAAAGAATATTTCTCAAAATATGAAAGAGATACTTCTCCAATTGTTATTGAAGAACCTAAACCTTTAATTGATACATCATATGAAGAAGAATATGAAATCGGTGAAGATGAAGAATTAAAAGATAATACATATATGAACTTAACATATTCATTATGTCATTATTCAAACGTTGAAGAATTAAATGCATGGCAAGTATTATTAAGTGCATTAACATCAAGAAATGATTCTCCATTAAAGAAAGCATTGTTAGATGCTAAACTAGGTGAAAACGTAACTTTCTCAATTGATGATGATAAAATCAAACCAGCTTTAGTAATTAACTTAGAAAAAACAAATCACAATAAAAAAGCAGATTTCTTAAGAGTTTTTACGGAAAAAGTTAAAGAAATTGTAAAAGAGGGTATTGATAAAGAATTATTACTCGCGACTATTAATAGAATGGAATTTAATAGTAAAGAAATGGATACTGGTTCAATGCCAAAAGGCTTAGTCATCGGTATGTCAATGATTGGTAGTTTCAATTATCGTACAGCACTTGATGAAACATTATATTTCTCAAAATTCTATAATAAGTTTAGACAAGAAATTGATAATAGATACTTTGAAAATTTATTAGAAAAATATATTTTAAATAGCAATCACTATGTTGAAGTAGTTATTAATCCAAGTAAAACGCTTGGGAAAGAAAAACAGGCAGCAATGGATAAGAAGATGAGAGAATTAAAAGCTTCTATGACTCCTGAAGAAATTGATAACTTAATTAAGATGAACCAAGAACTTCTTGCATATCAAAATCATGTTGATACAAAAGAAGAACTTGCAACATTACCTCAATTAAGCTTAAAAGACATTCCTGCAACTATTAATTACATAGATGCAAAGAAAACAAAAATAAAAGGAATTTCCGCAATAACTCACACTTTAGATACTAATCAAATTGCTTATGCTAGATTATATTTCAAGAAAGATGTTATTAAGTTAGAAGATTCACCATATTTAATCTTATTAGCAAATGTTTTAGGTAAGGTGCCAACTGCACATTACACTGCTGATGAATTTACAAAGAAAGTTAGATTATATTTAGGTGAATTAAGTTTTAGCAATATTAATTATTCAAAATCTAAAAATGATGTAAATCCATTCTTTAAAGTATCTGTCAGTGCACTTAAAGAAAATATTGAACAAATCCCAGAACTTGTTAATGAGGCTTTATTACATTCAAAATTCCCAACTAAAGTTTTAAAACAATATGTATCTCAGATTGTTACTGCAATGAAAAATACAATTATTGGTAATGGTAGAGGAATAGCAATGGATGAAATTGCTTCATCTTCATCCGTATCAGGTGCATATGATAAATACGCTACAACTAGCTTATATACATATAGATTTTATGAAAATTTATCAAAGAATTTTGATGGAAAAGCAATTGCAAATAAATTAAAAGAATTATGTTCATTATTATTTACTAAAAAGAATGCATTTATTTCTATCTCAGGATCTGAGGAAATTGTTGCTTCGTTAAAAGAAACATTAAAAGGATTAAAACTTCCACGTAAAGAAGTCAATAATGTCTTAAAAGTTGAAATCAAACCAAAATCAAAGCACGCTATTGTTATTCCTTCAGGAGTTTCATATAACGCAGCAGGTGGTTCATTAGAAGATATTGGCTTAGAATATAATGGTAAATTAAATGTTCTTGCTCATATTGTTAATTACGATTACCTCTGGTCAGAAGTTAGAGTAAAAGGTGGAGCATATGGTTGCTCAATTAGATTTACTCCAAATAATAATGTCCAATTAGGTACATATAGAGATCCAAACGTTGAAAACTCATATAAAGCATTTAATGGCTTAAAAGACTATTTAAAGAATTTTAAAGTTTCAAAAGATGTCTTTAATACTTATTTAATCGGTGCTGTCGGTGGATTTGATTCACCTATGTCTGTCCCATTATTTATTGATGTATCTGATTTAAGATTCTTAAAAGGATTAACTAAGAAAGAATTAATCAAGATTAAGAAAGATATGCTTTCAACAAAACAAGATGATATTAGAAATGCATCAAGAATCTTTGAAGAACTTTTACCTAATGGAGCCATCTCAACTGTTGGTAATGACCAAAAGATTAGAGAATATTCAGCATTTGATAATATTGAAAACTTATAATAGAAGAAAAGACTGTACGGTTAAACCATACAGCCTTTTTTAATGTTTGGAGGCAAACATTCTATTTTTTATAAACACTTTCTTTAAGAACACCAATATAAGGAAGGTTTCTATAGAGTTCATTATAATCTAGACCGAAGCCTACAACGAATTGGTTACCAACTTGTGAACCAACATAGTTAATATCGAAATCAACTACTTCGTGTCTAGCTTTCTTTTCTAGCATACAACCAACCTTAACAGATTTTGCACCATCTGCGACGAACATATTAATGATTTGTTTCATGGATAAACCTGTATCGATGATGTCATCGATAACAACGACGTCTCTACCTTTGATAGGAGTTACTAAGTGGGAATAGATTTTTAATGCACCAGAAGAAGTATCTCCAACATAAGATTTAACTCTTAAAAATTCAATTTCAACTGGGATGTCGATGTGCTTAATAACTTCTGCTACGAATGGGACTGCACCAACAAGTAAACCGACAATTACAGGTGGGTTTTCATTATCTTTAAAGTCTCTTTCGATTTCTTTAGCGACTTTTGTTGCCATTTCAACAATCTGTGTGTGTGAGAAAAGAATCTCTTTAATATCGTTATTCATCATGTGCTCCTTAAAAGTGATTTATGAATTTAGATTACCTTTATATAATAAAAAATTAAAGTAAAATCTAAAAAAATAATAAATTAAAGTGCTTACAATAAGAAAAATATGCATTTGTAATGTTGTTTAATGTCTGATTGAGAAAGATTAATTATTGTTTACTTTATTGAAATTAAAAAACATTTTATCTAAATAGTAGATAAAGACTTTATAAAATGATAAAGTAAATATGTTGTCATAAGGACATAAAACATACAAAATAATATATTTCTTCTAGGAGGTCTACAGATGGAAACTAACAATTATGATGTAATCATTGTTGGTGCTGGCCCTACAGGCATTTATTCTGCTTATGAGTTCATGAGAAAAGCACCAGAATTAAAGATTTTACTCATTGATAAAGGAGCAGATATCTATCATAGACATTGCCCAATTCTTGAAAAAAGAATTAAACAATGCCCATTAGATATTAATGGTGAACAGGGATGTAAACCAGCGTGCGCTATGACTGCAGGATTTGGCGGTAGTGGTGCATACTCAGATGGTAAATTCAACATTACATCTGAATTCGGTGGTTGGATGACTGATTATTTACCAGATGATCAAGTTATCGATTTAATCAAATACGTTGACGAAATCAACTTAAAACACGGCGCACCAAAAGAAATTACAGATCCATATACTCCAAAGGTTGCGGAAATCGAGAGAAGAGGTATCGCTCACGGTTTAAAATTATTAAGATCTCAAGTTAGACATTTAGGTACAGAAATTAACTTAAATGTTATGAAGTCTATTTTCGAAGCAATGAAAGGTCACGTTGACTATATTTTTGCAAAGAAAGTAACTGAAATTAATGTAGAAGATAATGAAGTTAAAGGTGTAACTTTATCAGACGGAAGAACATTCAACGCTAAATACGTATTACTCGGTGTTGGAAGAAATGGCTCTGAATGGTTATCTCAAATCCTTTCAAAACATGGTGTTAAATTAACAAACAACCGTGTTGACGTAGGTGTTAGAGTTGAAACTAATGATATTGTTATGCAAGAAATTAATGAAAACTTATATGAAGGTAAGTTCATCTTTAATACATCTGTAGGTACAACTGTTAGAACATTCTGTTCAAATCCATCTGGACATGTTGTTGTAGAAAACCATAATGGTACAATGCTATGCAATGGACATGCATATAATGATCCAAAACTCGGCTCAAATAATACAAACTTCGCTTTATTAGTATCACAAGAATTTGATCAACCATTCAAAGACGCTAATAAATATGCACAAGATATTTCTAAACTTGCTAACCAACTTTCTGGTGGCGGTGTTATCGTTCAAAAATATGGAGATATTAAGAAAGGTAGAAGATCAACTCAAAAGAGAATTGATGAAGGCTTTGTTAAACCAACATTAAAAGAAGCTGTTCCAGGAGATCTTGGCTTAGTATTACCATATAATATTATGATTTCATTAATTGAAATGGTCGAAGCTCTTGATACTGTTACTCCAGGTATTGCTAACGAACATACATTATTCTATGGTGTTGAAGCAAAGTTCTATTCAGATAGACCTGAAGTAAATATTCACTTTGAAACAAAGATTAAAAATCTTTATGTAGGTGGTGATGGCGCTGGTATTACTAGAGGTTTAGCACAAGCTGGTGCTTCTGGTGTATGGGTTGCTAGAGATATCATTTCAAAAGAAAACGGAACAAAAGAAGATTAATATATAAGGCCAACAAATCTTGGCCTTTTCTCGTAAAAACTCAATAATTAATAAAGAAAGGAAGATTAATATGATTAAATTAATTGGCGCTTTTGCACAAAAAAATCGTGTTATTGGAAATAAAGGAAAAATTCCTTGGCATATCAAAGAAGATTTACTTCAATATAAAGAAAAGACTCAAGGCCAAATTGTTTTAATGGGTGATAATACTTATTATTCATTAAGAAATGT
>DEWM01000113.1 GCA_002363635.1 Caryophanales bacterium UBA3210
TCTTTTGTTACTATTGATTTAATTTCATTTTGTTCACAAACTTCTGTTGGAATTAAATGATATTCATCAGCAAAAATTAATTTTTTAATAGGTTCTTCTACGCCTTCAAAATATGCTATATGTTTTACTAATTGTCCATTAACATAATCTCCAACTTCTATTAAATCTATTATGTTTGGACTTGATTTGATAATATTATTGTCAGCCCAATTACTATACATACTAGGTTTGTTATACCTAAATATTTCTTTTTCATCTTCATCAAAAATATTATCATTATCAAACCATAAATCTTCGCCACAACTAATATCAATTATTTTTGCTATTCCATATTTAGTTCTAACATAATCTCCTACTTTCATTATTTATCTCCTTTCAAACCATACATACATTGATGTTGATTATGTGCAGATAAATCTTCTATATAAACGCCACCATTTTCTTCACATATTTGTCTATCAGTTTTAAAACCATTTTGCCAACTATTTACAAATACTATTAAAATCATTCCACCTACCATTATTACAAATAATAATATAAACCATAGTGTTTCTTTTTTATCTTCACTCATTATTACTCACCTTTGCTTTCTAAAATATCATTAATAGGTTTTATCACTTGTAAATAAGTTAAATATTCATATTCTTGTTTCCAAACTTTTTCTCTTTGCCAAAACCAATGTGCATTTATATATTGCATTACATTTATACAAAATCGTGCTTGTTTTAAACTCCAACAACCATCATAGGCTCTTTCATTACACCATTTTTTAAAATCTTTATATGACATACTTATTCCCCTTTGCTATATCTTTTATCAAAATCATATATTTCTTCTAAATTTAAATTTTTTAATAGATTTCTTAAATTGATAGTATATTCATCATCTAATTTATACCCACTATCTAAATAAGATAATATTTCTTCGTTTAATACTTCTTGCAATATATCTAAATCTTCTTTATCTAACATATCTTATTTCTCACCTTTGCTTTCTAAATCTTTAAGTTTGTATTTTAATAACTCTTGTTGCAATTTAATTCTTTCTTTTAGACTTTCTTTATACCTATTTTTAAGTTCCAACCTTTTATTTAATTCAGTAAATTCTTTATATACTATATATTGACTTTGCCAATCAGGATTATCTCCTAAATCAACACCTATAATTTGTATTTCTTCGTTTGGATTAAACATACTTATTCATCTCCTTTGATTTTAAGATAATCTATTAATTGATTATATTTACACTCTAAACTTACAATACATTTATGAATATCGTGATAAACTAATTTATAATTATTTTCTCTTACTATGTTTTGTGTTTCTTCATATAAATCTAATTTTTCAGGTATTTTCTTTTCTTCTTCTAGTATTTCTACTTCATCATTTAAAATGTCAAATAAATAATAATCAGTATTTAAACATATATAAGTATTATCGTGATAATATCTACAATAACCATGTTCTTTATCGTGATATTCATAAATATTATTATTAAACTTTATTTTTGGTAATTTACCATCTTTAATCATTCCTAGTAATTCATACATTGTTATTTTCATATTCTATTTACACCTGACTTTCTAAATTAATTATTTGTTCTATAACATTTTTACATTCTTCAATTATTTCTTGTGTAGTCCATTTTTTTCCTTTTGTTTGTAAAAATTCAGGCATTGACTCTTCATAACCACAATAATCATCACAATGTGCATAATCCCAACCTATAAACCAAGAATTGTCTAATTTAGTATTTTCACTTGTATATAATTCGCTTCTACCATAAGTTAATCCATAATGACACATTATATCTATATCATTATAATTTTTGCCATACAAATTGCTTTTTTTAGGTATTTCAACATAAGCAGTAGGATGTGTTCCTAAATTTAAAATATAGTAATGATAGTTTTTATAAATATCATTATGTAACAATTCTATTTTTCTATCTTTTTGATAAATCATTTCTTTCATAATCTAATTCACTTCACTTTTTATAAAATATCTTAAATTTTTAAAACAATGTTTATTGTGTACTATATCTATTGGACTTGCTATTTCTTCTCTAGTCATATCTGTTAGTGGATTATATACGATGTATACTGTTCCTGTTTCTAGCTTTAATACTTTATCTTTCTTTATTTCTTTATAATATTTTTTTAAATGATTTAATTTTTCTGTAGGTTTTTCCATTTTTATATCATCGTCCTTTTGTATATAGTTTTCAATTTATAAAGACATAGTACTTTTACATATCTTTTTATTTCTATAATGTCATATCTAAAACCAAGTGCAGGATTTTGAAAGTTTTCATTAAAATATTCCTTATATTGTCTTGGTTTATTAACATAATTAATTCTTCCGCTTCTATATACAACCATATCCCCTTTTTTTATTTCATTTACTGTCTTAATCATCTTTCCTCCTGCTTGTCCAAATATTCTTTTAGTTTTGGATCATATTCTGCTAACGCTTTTAAACAATTTTTATAATTGCTATAATTTATATTATTTTTCTTCCAAAGTTTATAATATGCTATTGTCATTACTATGCTGTATGCTATTAGTAGTTCTATCACTTTTTATCCTCCATAAGATTCTAAATAATCATATATTGTTGTTTGTTTATATTCTTCCTGTATTTTTATTGTTTGTTTATCCGCATCACATTCACAGCTAAAACCCTCTGAATAATATTTATCTAAGTCATCTATACTCCAACTTCTTTGTTCTAAAAACATATATTTCCTCCTATCTTGTATCTATCTAAATATGTTATGCCTACTGCATATGCACTCCATATATCTGCTTTAAATCCATAAAACCACCCTGGATTTTTCTTTGTACCAACAATTCCAAATCTATCTATTAATGCTTGCCTAATATTACTATCTTTAGCTTTAAGGTTTCCACATATATTCAATTTTTCTTCTTTTCTGTATATATATTCATAATCTGCACATTGTCTTGCTTGAACGAATCTTCCGATCCATACACAAGTTTCAAATACTTCTTTTCCGACAGGCATACCGAACGATTGAACCATTTCAACCACTAATAACTTATAGTCTGATTCTAATAACTTCATTAATATTTGTTCATTGGATATTTTCCCAAATTCAATAGGTTTATATGTTTCTTTATCTATTAAGCAATATGCACTTTCTATATTTCCTGGATCTATTGCTAGTATCATATTTACACCTCTTTATAAGTAATAATCTTCTAATGTTGGTATTCCGAGTTGTGATGCCCATTTTAATATTATTTCAAGTAGTTCCGACATTTCTTTTGTATTCATCTTAGAGCTTCCTATAAAACACTTATAAACTATCATTTTCTTGCCTTTATATATTTCAGGTCTAACAACTTTAACTGCTCTAAAATTCTTTTTTAACTCACTTTCTATCGTTTCTAATCCTAATACATATTCACTCTTTGTGTTTGCTTCTTCTAATGCTTGTATATATACTTCCATATCATCAACATTCCATTTTTTAGATATTTCATGTATTAACTTCCACATATAAGCATTTTGTCTTAATGTTCTTTTGTTCTTTAATTCTTTTATTTCTACTGTATAAGATTTATCTCTATCTAGTTTAAATAAGTTTTGTATTATAGTTTCTATTTTTCCTGTAAACTTCATATGCTACCTTTAAAATGGCAAATCTGATTCATCTATTGCTACACCCGCATAACTCATTTGATTTAAGAATGGATCTTCTTCTTTTTTATCATTTTCTGTTGCTATTTCACCTGTATATTCTGGTGCTGGCCTTCCTTCTTTTTTGCTTCCGATAAAAGTTATATTTTCAACTATTACATCTGTAGTGTATACTTTATCACCATTTTCCTTTTCGTAACTTCCTGTTTGAATTCTACCTTCTATACCGATTTCACTACCTTTTTTAAAATGCTCTACTATTAGTTCTGCTGTTTTATTCCAAGCTACACAACTAATAAAATCTGCATCATATTCTCCATCTTCATTTTTAAATCTTCTGTTTACTGCTACATTTAATCTTGTATATTTATTTTCTCCTGATTCTTTTAATTCAGCATCTTTTGTTAATCTTCCTATAAGTTCTACTTTATTCATTGTTTTTCTCCTTTTCTAAATACTCATTTATTAATTTCCATGTCATTTCTTCATTAATTGGTAAATCTACAAATTTTCTTGTATCTTCTCTTAAATGTAATCCTTTTAAAAATTTCCATTCTATGTCATAACATTGTCTATACCCTATTCTGTAAAGATTTAGTTGGTATGCAAGATATTCTTTATCTAATGTTGCAGTTCTTTTAATATCTCCTCCACCTACTTCATCATCTATTTTCAATACTAGATCTAATCTTCCACCCACTATTGGTTTATTATCTTTAAATAAGATTATTGGTACTTCGTTGTCCAATACTTCAAATTTGTATTGCTTTTGTAGGAATAAGAAATTCTTTACTTCTTTTAAATCTTCTACTACACCATTCTTACATAAGTTTTCTATTGCTTCATGTACTGCTGTTCCTTTTTCGGCTGCTTTGGTTAGGACATCTTTGTCAATACCATCGTATTTTTTACCAAATTTAACCTTTAATATTTGTGTTATAGAAGGAACACATTCACCATCAACTACATATTGATGTATCTCATCTATGTACTCTAGAATGTGCCCTTTTATCTCCCATGTTTGCATTATTTAACCTTAATTCTTAAACTTGATTTTACTGGTGACATTTTTACATATTCATCATATAGATCTTGATGTTCTTCTTTAAATGTTTTACTATCAAATGTTTCTCTATCTGTTGGAGCAATGTAAGTAAATGTAATCCTATCTGTATCAATCTTTAATACATTTTTTTCTTCCATCTTTTCTAACAAATCTTGTTTAAACTTGTCATATTGTTCTTTTAAAAGTTTTATTCTTTTTTCATATTCAACAAACATATTTTCTGTTTCTTCATCTATTCCATAAGTTAATCCATTTTCTTCAATTTTAATTAATTCCATTTTTATTTATCTCCTTTTTTATCTATTATTTTTATTAGTTCATCTGCCTTTTGTAATGGCAATTCTTCTATTTTTGTTATTCCGTTTGAATTTAATAATTTTGTTAAATTGTCACCTGTGTAAACTTGTAATAGTTTTGCTATTTGTGTTGGTGTTGCTGTTATTACTTTAGTTTCTTTTTTATCTTGATTAGCCATTGCATTTTGTACTTCTTCATAACTTGCAACACTTGTATCTATTCCAAATCCAGCCATTCCTAATGCTCTTCCTACTGCTGATGTCTCACAATTTTCTATGTAAGATGTTTTATTTATAAATGTTGAGTTTTCTTTTTCATATGCTGTACCTGTTGCAATAATATCTCCCTTTTCGTTGCTTACTACTGCTTTAAAAATACATACACCATTTTCATTTTTTAGCATTTCTGTTTCTATTGTTCCATTTGGATAAACCATTCTAAATGCTTTTATTCTTTGATTTACCTCTGCATAATCTTTGCCTTTAATATCTGTTGTTTTTATTGTTTCATTTGCTTTCTGTATATCTTCAAATGTTATTTTTTTTTCTTCCATGTTTCCTCCTAATTTTCTAATTTTCCCATTTTCACAACTACATTTAGTTGTTGTTTTGTTAAAAATATTTTATTTGCTATATATTTTGAAATTATATTTTTTGCAGATTCTTGTTTTAATAATTTTTCAAACTCTATCTTTTTCATATCTACATACTCTTTCTAGCATTGTTTAACCATTTCTCATACGTTTTTATTTGCAAGTTAAAAACATCTATTCTAGCTAAAATATCGTTCAAACTATGTTCTACTTCCAATATTTCAAAATACAAATCTTCTCCAGATAATTCTTTATAATCTCTTGCTAGTCTATATCCTGATGTTTGTGAATTATATACAACAACTTCTTCTTGCTTTAATTCACTTATCTTGTCTCTAATAGCTCTATCACTCATTCCTGTTTCTGCTATTAATTTTTTTCTTGTTTTAAACCCCCTATCGTTTAAATAATCTTTTATGTTCATTGTTTATACTCCTTCAACAATTCTTTCATTTCTTCCATTTCATCTTCATTTAGTTCCACTTTATCTATTTTTTTATCAAACCATTCAGGCACTTTCTTTTTACTTTTTTGATTTAAATATTTTTCAAACTTAGTTCCAAATAAAGTTTCAGGACATAAGTATTTTTCAAATTCAGTTCCTATCCATTCACTACTTTTTTTATCAATTACAGCTATGAAGTCGTTGAGTGTATAACCCTCGTTCAATCGTGCATTGATTTTTTGTTGTGTTGTTTTACTAGAATATCTATAACTGCTATTTGTTTTACTATTTAAATACTCTATTATTTCTTTAATAACATTAACATCTACATTAACATTAACATCATTAGATGTGTTTTCTTTTGGTTGTTCTTTTGGTTTTGTTTTGGTTTCTTTTTGGTTTTCATTTGGTTTTTGTTTGGTTCTTCTTTTTGATTGCTCCTTTGATTTTGAAAGAGGCCTTTTTAAATTATTAAATATCTTTTTTTGCCTTTCACTTAAATTATTTGGTTCTTCATCTTCAAACATATATTTTGTTATTGCTAATAATAATTCCTGTTGTTCTTTTTCAGGCAATAAAGTAATTAATTCATAATATTCTTTGTATATAGTATATGAGTTCATTTATTGCCTCCTCCTGATCATTCATTTATACCTATTTTTATCATGTATGCTAAAGGTATATATAATATTGCTGTTGCAAACAAACCTGTTATATAATTCATACTTAATCCATTTAGAGTTAAGTGATATAAATTCTGTAATATATATATTGCTATTATTGATATTGATAAAATATTTTTTAGCTTATATTTTTTAGATAAATTTGACATTTGTTTCTTAATTCTGTATAATTTATGTTGAATTTTATAATTCAAATCCTTATTTTGTGTGGTAGCAATTAAGGATTTTTTTATTTTATTTTTCATCACATTCCTCCTAGAATCCAAATTTTTTTCTTACTAATTTTGTTAATGCAACTAATGTCCTACCATCTGGTACAAAGTATTGTTTTTCTTCCATTTCTTTTCTTATATCTTTTATATATTGCAATGCTTTGTTATAGGATAATTTTGGTATTATTTGCATTAGATCATCAGCTGTTATATATTTTTGTTCTAGTATTTTATCTTCCTTGCTAGGGATTTTTTTATTATCTTCCATATTTACTATTTACCTCTCTTATATTTATTATTTTTTTCACTGTTAGTGAATTGATTTTGCAAAAAAAATTCATCGATATTACATCCAATAGCATTAGCAATAGAATTTAACTTATTAATACTATAATTCATAGGATTATTTTCTATGCTTAAATAAGTTTGTTTTGTTATTCCTAAAATATTTGCTATTGCTTCTTGTGTCATTCCAGTTCTTTCTCTACAAGATTTTATATTTCTTGAAACTTGTAATTCATTTGTTTCCACTAATCTTCCTCCCTTCATCTTGAATCAATCATACTTCACTTAAAGTAAAAAGTCAAGTGTTTTTTTACAAAAAATGAAAAAATATTTTACTTTTTGTAAAAAATGTGGTATTCTATTACTAAGGAGGGGATAAAACATGAACAAAGACTACTTTCCACAAAATCTTAAATATCTATTAGACAGCGGAAAAATCAGTGTTAAAACAATTTTACAAATAACAGGAAATAATAGCCCAGGTTTAATCACGATGTGGAAAAATGGTGAAAGGCAAATAACAACAAAAGATCTTGTTGCTATTGCAAATCATTTAAATTATACAGTTGATGATCTAATAAATAAGAATTTATCATCGGAAAAAAACAGAACATTTGATGAATTAGAACTGTTATTTGATAAACACAAAGATGTTTTATCTGAAAGTGATAAAACAATTATAAAAACTATAATAGAAGAAAGAATAAAAGAAATAGATAAAGAATTAGGTGAAGATTAAAAGTATGCTAGTACAGGTACTTAATTGAAAGAAGGTTAAGTATGAATATATATAATTTATTAAAAGGTGAAATATCACAAAAAGAACTTTTAAATTATTACAACGCAAATATCACATATGAACAATTGCCAAATAAAATAGATGGTTTTGTTTTTCAATTTAAAGGTATATTTAATATAATAATAAATAATGATTTATCTTATTATAAAAAAAGAAAAACAATATTACATGAATTAGCTCACATCGAATTAAATCACTTAGGGCAAATTAATTCAGATATGTTTAAATTTAAAATAAATCAATATGAAGATGAAGCAGATATGTATATTAAATATTTGTTGGAGGATAAGTAAATGAAGAAAATTAGTCAACAGCAAGAAGGTACATTATTTTTGTTTATCGTTTGCTCAGGTATATGGGTTTATATAAGTATCTATAATGAAAATGATTTATTACTTTCAATCATCGGCGGAATATGTTTGGGTGCTTTATCAACCTTAGTATTAGGAATATTATTTTCCTTTATGAAGGCAGTATTTAAATGGTAATATTAAATTATAAATAGATTGGAGGTGAAATATAGATATGAATTTAACTACTACTATTGATTTAAACGAAATTATAGGCATTGCCTTATTAAAATTAATACAATATAAAAAAATTAGTATGAATGAAAATGAGATTAAAGATTTTACTGATTTATTAACACATGATGAAGATTTTATTAATGCAGCTAAAAATATAGTAAAAATTACTAATAAATAAAAAAAATTCTACTGCTGGAACAGTAGATAAAATGTACAGAAAAATAATAATTAAATCCCCTAGCAAGGATAATGTTTTTTCTGTACCTTCATTATATCAAATACTTAATAATAAGTAAATAAATTGGAGGTGAAAAATATGGCAGTTTTTAAAGATAATAATAAAACATCGGATGGAAGATGTTGGTATTTTAAAGTATATAAAAAAGATATTAATGGTGTAAATAAAGCATATAAATCTAAAAGATATATAACAAAAAAGGAAGCACAAGAAGAAGAAGCACTTTTTATACTCAAAAGAGATAATCCCACTAATAAATCTTTTTTATTGGTTGCTAAAGATTATTTTAAGGAGATGTACTCTATTAGAAAAGAATCATCTGTATATTCTTACGAAAATGCCTATATTAATCATATAATGCCTTTTTTTGAGGATTTAAACATAAATAATATAAATGTATCGATTATTAATAATTGGAAGCAAATAGAGATGGAAAAAGGTCTAAAAATTACATACTTAAACAAATTATATGTTATATTAAAAGAGATATTTGATTTTGCAATGAAAAATTATGGTTTAGAATATAATCCCGTTTCAATATGTGGAAGATTCCAACAAAAAAATGAAGATGTAATAAAAGATGAAGAAAAAATAAAATATATAACATATGATCAATTTAATCAATTTGTTTCTGTAATTGATGATATAACTTGGAAGACATTTTTTACATTCCTATATTACACAGGTATGAGAAAAGGAGAAGTTCAAGCATTAAACTGGAATGATATTAACTTCGAAAACGATGAAATTATTGTTAATAAAACATTAACAGTAAAAACATCAGAGAAATATAAAATAACCTCAACAAAAAATTCATTAAATAGAAAAATAAAAATGAGTAAAACTTTAAAAGATGTTCTCATAACTTATTATAATGAAATGAAGACATATACAGATTTTAATAAAAAATGGTTTGTGTTTGGTGGTCCTAGATTTGTTCCGCAAACAACAATAGATAGATATAAAGATAAATATTTTAGTATATCTGGTATATCACCTATTACAATACACGAATTTAGGCATTCACATGTTAGTTTATTAATAAATGAATATATTAAAACAAGCAAAGAAAAAAATATGAAAATAGACACAGCAAAATTCTTTCTGATGATGTCAAATAGAATGGGACATACTATTGATGTAATGCAAAGAACATATATGCATTTATTCCCTACTATACAAGATGAAATAGTAGATTTATTAAATAATTTATAAAAAAATAGTACCTAAATAGTACCTAGAAAAATAAAAAAACCCTTAATATAAGGGTTAAATACATATTGGTGGAGAATGAGGGAAGTGATTATTAACTCTTTTTAAATTGTATTTGCTTATATTTAAAGGAATTAATAACTTATATTTTTATTCATTTTCACACATTTTTATTTTTTTAGTACCTATTTAGTACCTAGAAAAGAGGTATTAATATGAACTGTAAAAATTTAAAATTAAGGAAGAAAAAAGGGCAAGTATATTTATATTGTTCACTACTAAAAAAAGTTATAAACTATTCTGATTGTAAATGCTGCGAACAAAAAGAATATAAAGAGTATAAAAAGATTAAACAAAGAACTTATAAACAACAAAAAAAAGATAAAAACAGATATAGTGTGTTTACAACTGATTTAGATCATTGTATAGAATGTGGAAGACCACACGTTAATCTTCATGAGATATTTTTTGGAAGGAATAGAAATAACTCTATTAAATATGGTTTTGTTATACCTCTATGTGATGAAGAACATCATAATCAAGTAAATTGTCGAGGAATACATTTTGACTCTGTATTGTGCTTAAAATGGCAAAAAAAAGGGCAATTATATTTTGAAAAGAATGTTGGTAGTCATGAAGAGTTTTTAGAAACATTTAAATCTAATTATTTAACAAAATAAACATCATTAATTCTTCATCAGAAATTAATTCTAAAAACATAAAATCACCTCCTAATATATTCTTCTGTATTTGGAGATGATTTTCCTTCTATTTTAGATTATAAAATTTTATATTATCTACTAACACATAATTGTCATATATAACCACTCTCTTACATTTTACTTCATATTTCTTTATGAACTCTTGTAGTTCTTTTTTATTTAATTTTTTCATATTATCCCCCTTCTTGATGAAATATAATACTACATTTATTTGTAGAATAATGTCGGTTAATGTTCTTATTCTGTGTAATTTCACATAATAAAAAAAGACTAGCAGCAATTATGCCACTAGCCATATATTATAAATTAATATGAACTGCATTTTTCATGTTAGATTCATTTGTATAAGTATATGCTATCTTACCTTCTCTAACTAACTTTTGTGAATATGCTAGGAAGTCTGATTTAGCAACACCCACAACAATAAAGTCTGCTGCTTTTCCATATAGATGTGGTGAATTTTTGACACTACCTGGAAGACTATCATTAAAGTTTTGACATCTTACACCACTTGTAATATTAATTGGTGTATTATAATGATCACGCATTTCTTGTAGTACTTTTACTAATCTTAAATCAGGTTCATATGGATAACCATTACATTTACCACATGGGCATCTAAACTCTTCTCTTCTAAAGTTAGGAAAATCGTCCCAAGATAATGGTTTTGTATCTTCGTTTAATTTTGCCAATGAAGCAGGACCCATTGAGCCATCAACAACTAATCCATTAGCACGTTGAAATTCATATATAGCGTTAATTGTATTATCTCCAACATAACCATTTGCTTCTCCACAATTAAATCCTTTATTATTTAGTTTATTTTGTATATCTGTCCATACTTCAATAGATTTTGCCTCTGTTAGTGGGCCGAATGATGCATCAGCAACTAGTCCATAAGCTGATTGAAAATTACGGGTAGCTTCCCTACTAGTAGGACCCATAGAACCATCTATCTTTCCACAGTAATATCCTAGATGTTTTAATTGTAATTGTTTTTGTTTATTTGTCATAATTACTCACCTCTTACTAATTTTTCTAAGTTATGTAATACATCATATGTACCACCTGCAAGTATTCCTGATAATGCTATAGATGTATTAAAATCTTTTGTTATTATCCATTCAACTATTGCAACTATAAGTCCTATTGCTATATTTTGAATTGGTATAAGTTTGTTATTTAATTTTGTGTATTTTTTAGATACTATTCCAAGTATCCATGTAACGAATATTGTTACTATTGATATAATTTGAGTTAATTCCATTTTTTATTACCTACCTTTATATTTTAAATATTACTGTTAGTGCATATCCAATTAATGCAGCTACTACAGTTCTCCATAACCACTTGTTGTTATCTTCTATTTTTTTTATTTTTTCTTCGTGTGATTCTATAACTTGTTGTTGCTGTATTACTTCTTTTTGTAAACTATCTACTTTTTCATTAAGTCCTTTATAATCTTGTTGCTGTAATAAAGTTTCTAATTTTATGAGTCTATCCAACACTTCACGTTGAAATGCATTATCATTCATACTGCTTGTCCTTTCTTTTAACTAATCTTTTTACTTCATCTTGATTTTGTATATATCTTAAATCATGCATTTTTAATAGTTTCAAGCACTTGCTACAAAAGTATAAGTTAAACTTTGCTAATTCCTTTGGTGAGTAGTAGCAAGTTGCTTTGTTATTATTACAATTAAAACATATCATGATTTAGCCTCCTATTTGTATGCTAATATTTCAACTGGAATAAGTAATGTATTTGCAGTTGTTGTAGAACTAGAACCATACGAAGAATATCTTACTGCGTTTTCAAAACTTATTTCTGTTTCAGTTGATATTTTAACATATCTTCTTTCATTGTATATATGACTATTAGATAAAAGAGTATTATTTAATGTCGGTATTTTACCTGTGCTTTTGTGATAATTAGAATTACTATAAATTTTATATATTATTTCATAATATTTATAATTTCTAATATTATCACTTAACGAAACTTGCTGTCCTGCAAATTCGCTTGTTGGTGCTAAATTTCTCCAAAGTAAATATGCCCTAGAATCAAATTCTTTATGCTCTGCGTATGGTGTTGCGTCATTTCCATATTCAAGTTGTATTTGTAAATTGTCTATTACATCTATTGTTGCTGTATCACCACTTGAAAGATACATTTTTACTCTTAAATAAGCAATGTCACCAGTACCTTGTGGAGTACCAGATGTAAATGAATCAGCCTTGAGAGTTCTACTTGCGGTATGTGAACCTCCAGTTCTTCCTAGAAATTGTTTATTTGAATTATATGCCGCAATAAAATCTGCTATTTCACTAGTCATACCACTAATAGTTATTCGGCTATTACTCATATCAACAGGAATAAAATCACTTGTTGCAGAAGTTGGGCTTGTTGACTCGGCACCAGTATTACTTGCAATATCAACACCTTTAACTAACCCAGTAAATAAGTTTTTACATTCTATATCCCCTACAGCTAACTTTTCTAAACTTTCCTCACCATTAAAAAAGCCATTAAACCTTTCACCTTCTAAAGGTGTTGTTTCATCAGGCTCATTTTTAAAATATTCTCTTGCCATTATCTATCAATCCTCCTTTAATTAATTATTGTTCCTAATACTTCCAGGTCGCCAGTAACAACAAACTTTTCTCCATTCCACCAAACAATCGGAACACCTTTTTTTATTTCTATTCCTGTTACTGGTTTTGTATTAATCTGATCAACCGCTCTAATCTGCATATCATATTTTTTTTGATAATCAAAACCACTTGCAAGCAGTGTTTGAGAATATGCATTATTGGATATTGTTGGAGACATACTTGTCCAACTTCCATATGAAGAAGATGTTGATTCTTTATATCTATATTGAACAATTAATGTATTTGATGTATTACCAAAAGAGCCATTAAAATAGTTTCCAGAAACAATTATTTTTACAATACCATCAAGCGCAGAATTTCTCTTAACAACAGCATCTAATGATAATGGAATATAATCTACAGAAACCATCGTTCTTGAATCTTCTGTTTTATAATTTCTGCTATCAGTTACGATGATTTCAAACACATTTGTTGAAGATTTATTAAACGTGATTGTTGCAACTCCATTACTTAAAGTTGCGGTTTGATTATTAACTTTAACAGATATAATACTAGCACTATTTTGAGCATGAACTATTACAGAAACTTGTACATTTGATTCTGTCTTCACCATTTTTGTATTATCACCCGTTAGCGCAACTGTTGTTGAATTAGTATCAGTTAATGTTACACTATCTATTACCGGACTACCTGTTGCAGTAAATGTTGCTGATGCAGTTTTCTCGCCAACCTGAGTTGTTCCACTATATGTCACTGCTTTAAATTGACAAATAATTGTTTTTGAATTAGGGATTAATGCGTAGAAACTTGATGGAACTGTCCACGGATAAACATATAAATTTGTTTTATCAACAATTAAAGTCCATTCACTTTGACCTGCTGCTTTGTAATACAAGCTAGTAGTAAAAGCGTCACTTAATTTGTTTATAGTAATTGAAGTTGAGGCAGCAATATTTGCATCTAATACACCAATTTCACTTGCTCTTGGTATTGTATCGGGATTTACCGTTACGCTTGCACTACCACTTTTTAATGAATATGTACTTGTTGCAGTTGTTGTAAATGAACCCGATTTATTTGATGAATAAGTTCCATCAGAGTTATGTTGTATATCAAACGTTCTTTCTCCAAATAATTGCCAAGCATTTGTATTACGCATATCAAATGTTTGTGCTGATAATGTAGTACCATCTATTGTTGTTGTTTGATTATATCCGTAAGTTTTATAAGAAGCGCTTATTGATCTAACTTCAAGTCTTAATGTTATGTTTGATGTATTGTTTGTAATATCTTGATTGTTTACTTGATAACCTAACCTACATTCATATTCATTTCTTGTTACGCCATCTGCTGTCTGACACTTATTTGTATTTCCATAAATAAAAGCCATTTTTACACCTCCTTAATAAAAAATTCCTGTTCCATCATCATATTCTTGAAATCTACTTTTTCCAGGTGTAACAAAATAATTTGTTACAATCATATTTTCTGTTGCAACTAGCGTTTGACCTTCATAGTCAGAATATTGTGTGTTATTTTCATCTACATATCCTGCAAATAAAATTGAATTATTTGTTCTATCTTTAACATTGATTCCTATTTCATTAATAGTTGTTTTAGTATTTGCATTTGTTTTTTCATAAGTCATTCCATTTTCATCAAATGTTCCGCTTATTGTATGGACTTTTGTCACAGAACCATCTGTTAATTTTGTTGTTATTTCTTCTTTTGTATATGTATTTGTTTGTATTCTATTAACGCTCGTTTCTAATTCAACTGTTCTATTTGTAGGTGTATATCCATCAAATTTAGACATTATTTCTTGATAATTATTGTTTATTTGTGTATTACTTCTTCCTATTTCGCTTGTTAAGTTGTTTGTTACATTTTCTAAGCTTGTTTCTACATCAGTTGTGTATGCTTTTTGATTAACATCATCCCATATTATTTCTTCACTTCTTGAAACAGATTCAGTTATCTGACCTGTTGTTAATTCTATTAAAGCTTCTACATAACTTGTATCTGCTTTTTGGCTAACCTCTTCAAGAATTCCATCTTTTGCTATTTTTATTTCTGCTCTTGTTTGAGCATGAGTACTAAACGTATCAGTAAATATACTTTCTATCATGTACTCTATATCGAATAAAGCATTTGGAAAACTCTCTAGTATTATCTGATTAGTTCCTTCTCTTATATCAAGTTCTATGTCATCATAAGTTGTTATTACTGGAGCTTGTAATAAATACAATTCTTTATTGGCATCCATACCAATTTTTTTTACAATACTTACTTTTCCAGATTTAATCCATAATTCATCGTATACACCATTTAAGTTTCTTAATGCTAATACAGGTAGTTGATATCTTGTATACGTATTATCTGAATAAGTTATTCTTAACCATCTACCAAGCGGATATAATGTTGTGCTAGGATATAAATCAGTTCTAGGAAATAATTGACATGCATTTCTTATTTTTAATTCATATCCTGGATTATTAATAGAACTATTAAATTGTAAAATTCCTGTCCCTGATGCCTTATCAACTGTTTCAACTATTTCTTCTATTCTCAAATCTATGTTATCTATTTCCTGCTCTATTTGAGATATTCTTCCTCCCTGATTTGATACTGTGGATGTAATTCCATCTACAGTTTGTTCTACAGTAGATATTCTTTGTGTATGTTCACCTAATTCTTCAGATTGTTCAGACACAGTAGAAGATATTCCATCTACAGTTTGCTCTACCGTAGAAATTCTCTGTGTATGATTTCCAAGCACAGTAGATTGTTCTGATACAGTAGTTGTAATAGAATCAACTGTTTGAACTAAACTAGACACAGATTCTGAAATCAAGTGTCTATTTCCCTGTTCATCTACATAATATCTATTATCTTCTATTGTTTGTGATATAATCTCCAAACTTTGTATAATTGTAGTTACTTGCCCTGCTACAATTGTTAATTTCCCTGCAACTTGATTTGCTTTTGTATCATCTGTATATTTTGATGCTATTATAAAATCATTTTCGCTATATTCTTCTCCTGATGGTTTGCTTATTTGGCATATGTACAAATCACCGTTATCATCCACATACCAATCGCCATTATCATATGGGGGACTAGGTGTGGAAAAAAACACATTTCTAATGTTATCTTCTGTATCTATTGCAGCATTAGTTAGTGCCATTGCTTGTATTAAACTAGCATCTTCGTTTCTTACCCAACTGTATACACCCTCATCAAGTTGAAATATATATACATATCCAGTACTTCTATCGTAATATATATCTCCTACATGATTATTCGGATTTTGCCAATCAGTATATGGCCTGTTTGATAAAGTAGGTATTCCATCAAAAAACCAAAGTGATATTTCACTCTGGCTTTCTAATGTATCTCCTAAATTTATTATTATTGATTTTAAGATAGATTCTGTTTCTGCTTCTATTCTTGTTAAACCATTTCTATTATTTTGTATTGCTTTTCTATCTCCTGAAAGACCATCTAAATTATATCTTTGTCTTAATTGTTCAACAGTTAAAGTTTTACTTCTGTCTTGATAATTCATATAATCACCTCTTCATTCCTAGTGCTTTATATATGTTTCCTCTTTCGTTCTCAGTTATATCTAAATTATTTACATATTTCATGATTTGGTTATCATTATTTGTATATGAAGTATATACCAATTTCTTAAAAATAGCTTTTTGATTTTTATTCAAATCTAATGAATCAATATACTCCATAACTTTTTCTTTTCGTATATTTGTATTATCATATTTTTTCTTTATTTCATTTATTTGTTTTGAATAATCTGTATATGAATCATAATCTGCAATTAATTTTATAGCTGCATATTTTTCTGGATTTTCATAAGAATAATTATATTCGGTTTTATTTTTCCAATAATCACTGATTGGAATATTTAAATTTTTGTATATTTTTTGTTGTTTTTCTGTTAAAGGTGTATATCCATTATCTAAGTATTCTCTTGCATTTTTATTTGCATATTGTCCAAACAACGCAGCTTGTGTTACTGAACCAACATCTTTGTTAACTGGAAATCTTAATCTTCCTGTTTTAGTATAACTTCCTGCTATTGGATATTTAGAATCATACATTGATAAACCACTATATGTTTTCTTTGCTTGGCCATATCCTGTTGGAAGTAACCAATAAAACGCGCTAGATATTAAATCATCTTTAACATCTTCCCATTTTATTTCATTTCCATAATCACCTTTTTGATTAGTTAATTTCTTTAACAATGTGCCTGCACCTTTAAATGCTTCTCCAACTGGAATACGACCGCCATTAAATATACTTGCAAATGGTAGATTATCTAATATTTCACCTAGAACTTCTGTTGCTCTATCTTCTAATGATTTATCTTCATCATCATCTGAACCAAACATCTTTTTTAGTAAATCTATTGGATCAAACATTACTGATGAACCTGTTAATGCTTTCATTAGGTTATTAAACATATATGACATTGCTGCAAGTTGTCCTAATTGGAATACTACAGTTGCACCTGTTTTTTCACCATTTTGTATATCCATTTTATTATCATGTATCATTGATGACCATTGATTATTTACTTCTAATTGGAATTGTGTTAATAATCCAAGTGTTTTAGAATTAAATAATTCTGCAGTTGCTCCTTTAGATCTATCCCCCATTATTCTTGATGCAAAATCATCAGCTTTTTTAATTGCCTGTGTTTCTGTCATACCTTTAGATAGATTCTCATAGTATTTACTCCTCCAAATTTGATTTGCAGTAAAGTAATCTGTACCTGTCATAAATATTTGGCCTGCATTACTTGCTTTTTGCCATAATTTCTTAGATAATTGATTACTACCAAATCTACTTGTTAAGAAGTCTGATTTGTCTATCAATCCATCATTATGAATCATATTTTGTAATGTTGATACTGTGCCTTTTATAAATGCGCTTTTATTTGTTTTTGATGCACCCTGTACTGCTGATGCAAAGTTAGTTAATGCACTTCTAACATTAAATCCTGTCATGTTAGAACCAACTTGTTTTTTAGCAGTATCTAATACACTATATATTTTTCTTCCTAGTAATCTTTCGGCAGCTCTATCTATTCCACCTTTTTTACCAGCAAGCGCATTTGCTTGTTCATCTAACCAAGCAGCATATTTACTTAATTTATTATCAAATATATCATTTAATCTTTGTTGACCTTCTTGTGTACTTACATCGATTCCATCTAAGCCGTGTGTTTGACCATATGTATCTCTTATCATCTTACTTAATGCTCTATATCTTTGAATGTCTTCTGTATGATATATTAAATTACTTGCGCCTTCCAAATACCCATCTATACCTGTTATTGCATCATATGTTGTATTTAATCCTTTTCTTTGCATTGCACTCGCAAACCAGTTTTTACCTGGTTTAAATTGGTCTGTTAATCCATTTATATCAGTTGGTATATTTTCCTTATTTAAGTCTGCTGGATTTAGAGGAATACCCCATTGACTTAATTTATCATTTAATTCATTGAAATGCCTCATATAATCTTGTCTTTTAGGAATTGGATCATATCCCAACTCTGTAATTACATCATTTATTTGCTCTATATATGCATCATATTTTCCTCTTAATACTTCTGCAGCATGTTTTATTTTATTTTGAGTTTCTATATTAGGAAATTCTGATGCCAACTCTTTATTACCATATTTAACTAATTCACCATATTTATTAATATATTGTTTTTCTGCATATTTTTGAACTGCAGCACTTTCTTTAGAACGAGCTTTAATGTCTAATTCTTTTATTTCATTTCTTTGCTTATTTAAGAAACGAGTTCTTTCTGCTTCATTATGTTTTGTATGATTAATAGTTGCATTATTTATTTTTCGGCCAACTTTAGCACCAAATACCTTTTCATTTAATCTTACTGGATCTGTTCTTTGGAATCCTAATGAACTAATATCTTTACCTGATGAAATATCATCTAATGTTATGCCCATATCATTTAGTAATTCTTCTTGTACTAATTTTCTTGTTTTCTTAGAATATTTCTTCATCAATTCATCTTGTATTTCTTCTATTTGTTTTTCTGATAAAGAATTATCTACTAAAGCATTAAATATCTTTTTAGTTGCTGTTTCTAGTTCACTATCAGTTAGATTATATTTTTCTTTTATTGTATTTTCTCTATTCATAAAATCTGATAATTCATATAACATGTCTGCTTCTGTGTTTATATCAGATGAAAAATAATATGGATATGCATCAGATAATTCTTGATATATGCTATCAATGTTTTGACCTGTACTAGATAATTTTAATTTACCAAAATTTGATTTTCTAAAATCATTATAATCAGTAATTTGTTCTTTTAAGTTTTCATCAACTTTTATGTTAGTATTTCTAATTTGATTCTTAACTTGCTTAACATCATTATCTAAGTATTCTATTTCTTTTTGCATGAAGTTTTTAACTTCATCTCTTATTGAATTATATGTTTTTGCATTTGTTAATTGTTCTTTTGTTTTTCCTACATATTTTCTCAAATCTTCTTTTAATTGTTTAGCTTCACTATATTTTAGTTGTAAATATGTTTTACCAGCACTTGTTGCCTTCTTTAATGCTTCTGTACTATTTTTATTTATCTCTTTTGATACTTTACTTTTAACTATATCTTCTTTAGTAGGAACACCATATGAAGATGCTTTTGTTGGATTTCCATATGTTTCTGTTGTATTAGTTTTAGCAACAGGAGGATTTACTTTCTTCTTTGTAGGAATTTTTAAATCTCCTATTTTTGTTGTTGTACCTTTAGATTCAAAATTATTTTCTAAATATTCTTGCCATGTTTCATTATTTTTAGAATATCTTATATCATCATTTATTGTTGGATTTAAGTTATCTACATTTTTAATTTGATTAGGATAAAAAGCAACTATCTCATCACCACTCTTTGATTGAACTACACCATCATATCCCTTTTTTATTAATTCTTTTTGTATATCATTTCCTAAATATTGCATGTAATATTCAGGCATATGCATATCTAAATTATGGTATACATCATGCGCAACATACCATGTTGCCTCTGTTAATCTAGAATTTTTCATAACTTCTTTATTAGTATTTGGATAACCTATATAACTTCTTGAAAAATCATTATTTGTTTTCTTGTAGTAATCATATAATGATTGCAAATCTTCTTGTTTTGCATAATAGTATTTGCTATTTTCTGTTGCAAATTTAGCATCATTTTTATTATAAATTCTTTGCTCTGTAATTAATTTTTTGATACTAGATGGTATTTTATAATCATCCAAATCATTTTCATAAACATATTGATATTTTTCAACACCATTATCATCAATAGTAATCATTTTTAAATCTTTGCTATTATATATTTCTTCTATTTTCTTTCCTAATTCTTCTATTGTTATTTCTTTTAATTCTAAATCCCCTGTTTTATCTGAATATTCAGAATACTTTAATGTTGTTTTTTTAGAAATTTCAGGAAATTTGTTTTTCATATTTATCATAAATGATCCAAAGTCATAATTTACATCTCCAGAATCTTTTCCATCATATGTTTGCATTTCTTCACTAAAGAAAAATGGATTTTTAATATTTAAGTACGATTTCATTACTTTCGAACCATAAGTCTTTGCTTCACCTTCAGTAAACGCAAAATAAAATCCAGGACCATACCATCCCATATCATTTGAACTTCCAAAGTAATTGCTATCAAATTTTGTGAAATCATTATTAGTTCCGTGATAAACTTCAAATAAATTTCCATCATTTGATATTTCAGGCATTCCATATCTTCCTTGTTTAACTCTTATTGCACTATCTTTAAAAAAATCTTGTTGTTGTTTAGATAGTTTTCTACCTTGATTATCTTCATTTGATAAAGAATATTTGACATTGTTTTGTGTGTTTTCATTATATTGAAAACTAGATAGCCTATGTAAAGATGGCAAATCATTAACATTGTCAGGATAATATAATTCATTAGCATCGACTTCATAACTATATACTTTACCACCGTTATTATTAGCAACATTTTTAGCATATGATTTATCTGTTGTAACCCAATCACCACTGTTTAATTCATTTACTGGTGAAGCTCTATATATTGTTACTTTTTCATTAGGATTATTTAATATTTTTTTTAATTTGTTTAAATCTTTTTGTGCTTGATTTGTTAAATAACCATCCAGTTCTATAATCTTGTTTTTAATATCATTTAGATTTAATTCAGTTATAGATTTAGCATTCTCTATTTGGTGGCTTCCTCTATAAGAAAAAGAACTATTATCTAGTTCTTTTATTCCATTCCTCTTATAATTGTTAGAATCTTCATTCTTATTTTTCTGTATACTTTGTGTAATTTTTTCATCAAAATTCCCACGACCTTTTCTACTACTATTATACTTGTTATTATTGCTGTTTGCAAGTTGTAAGATTCTTTTTTTAATTAATTGTTCTCTTGATGGATGTACAGGATTCTTTTTAGATGACTCTGGTGTAACATTTTTTAATTCATTTTGATTTAAATCTTTTCTTCTTTGAACATCTTTTGCTTCAATTTCACCCAAACTATTAACATAATCAATCATATCTTGTAAAGTTGTTCCTGATGATAAACCTTTTTCAAAATGATTTCTATATTGATTATAATGCTGAATTTCATGCAATAACGTACTTTTTACTGCTTCGTTGCCTTTGCTTATTAAATTATTATTAATAACAATTTGTCTTATAGGAAGAAAGTCTCGATATTTTCCATTTGAGTTATCTAAATCTTTAAATTTTACCGTAATTTGTTTTAATCGAGGTTCAACATCATATAACAAGTCATGATCCAGTAAATCTTCTAATTTATATTGAGTATTTTTTTGTGGTTGTATCTTTAAATCAGAATTTTTATCGGTTATTTCAAATTTCCAATCACCATTTTTATCTTTAAACCACCCTGTATCTCTACGCAACTGTTCATTTGTTTTTTTAGTTGAATCATTTAATGCTTGATTATAATTTGTTTTTATCTTATCCAACAACATTTTTTGATCATCAGATAAATCTTTGTTTTTCAATGTTTTTTCTATGTTTTTTTTACCAATAAAGCTATAATTTGTAGTATTATTTAACTTATTATTCTTTTTATATGCTTGCTCCCATTTATATTGTAAATCTTCTATAAATTGGTTTTGATTGGTATATCCTCTAAATTGATGCCATAAATATTTTATCTCATTATAGATTCTTTTAAATAAATTTGGATTGTTTTGAGATAGATTATTAATAAATTCCTGATTACCAAATAATTGTGCTGACACATCGGCCATTGCTTCTTCTGTTAATTCATTTGTATTATAATTTTTGCTCAATAATTCTGTTATTGCTTTATTAAATTCAGAATTACTTTTTCGGTATGTTTCAATAATGTTTTTCATTGAATCTGTACCAATAGCATGAGTTAATTCATGTATTGCAATAAATTCTCCCATTCTGTTCGAATTAGGATTAATCGTAATTGTTCCATTCTCATACTTTCCATTAACAAATCTTCCATCTGGCGTTTTTAAATTGCTATCAAAAATTATACTAACATTTTTATCTCTTATAATTTTTTCAAGAATTTGCATGTATTTCTTAGTTTGTTCAGAATTATTAAAATTATTTTGTACTGCGCTTTCATTTAGTTTGTTAATCTTATCATTATCAGATATTTTATACTCATATTTGTTGATTGTCTTGTTGTCTTGTGCAAATGTACTGCTATTATCATTACTTTCTTTAATTTGCTTTTGAAGAGTATTAAGTTGTGTTCCAATCTCTTCTAATTTTTTTTCTTGTGCAGAATTTTCGTTAGTTTTTTCTTGATTAGTATAATTTATCGAATTATCTGTTTCGTTTGAAATAGGGGTGTTATTCTCGTTATTTACTATATCTACATTTTCATTTGCTAGTTGTGAATAAATTGTTTGTTGAATTTGTGAAATTTGTTCACCTGTTGGATATTCACCTGTTTTTTCATATTCTTTAGTTATCTCATCTGAAATAGTTTCATTTATTGTATTAGTTGATATTGTTTTATTTTGAATTTTGCTTTCTATTGAATTATGAATATTAGTAGTTACTGAACCTACCATTGAAAATACTGGTCCTGTTAAAGCAGTAGATACTGCTGCGCTTTCTCCTGCTTTTAATATTCTATTAATGTCATCTTTTATTGTTGTTTCCCTTTTGATTCCAGACTCATTAGTTGCTAGTCTTTCACTAGCTATTGAAGTCCCTTCCTGTGTCATTTCTTCTATTGCTTCACTTGCTATATTTTGTGCATAGCTTTTTACACCTGTTGTACCAATATTTACTATTTTATCTGCAACTTGTGCACCTACTTTTTTACTTAACCATTCTCTGACTTTTTTTTCACCATAATCATCTACTAATTCATTTACTACTTCTTTACTTACTGCTTTACCAGATAATGATGAAATACCTAATGTTGCTAAGTCTATGATGTTTTCTCCTGATTCTATTGCTGCATTTATTGCACCAGTTGTTTTTGCGTGTTTAGCAGCAACATCTTTAGGAACACCCATATCTATTAATGCTTGATATTGATTTCCTGCTTCAAGCATATATGTATATGGTGTTGAACCAACAGTATAACCAATAGAACCACCAACTTTTGCTCCTGTTAATGCACCTGGTGCACCACCAAATGCCGCACCAATAACAGCTCCAGTTCCTCCAAGTACAGTTGCAGCAATACCCTGATTTTTTAATGATTCGATTTGTGTATTTGCATTTTGTATAGCAGTTCCAGCTAATCCAGGATCATTCAATAAATCTTGATTGAATGAATTATATGTATCGATTTTGTTTTTTAATCTGCTTACATCGTTTGGCTCTCCATTCATTTGTTTATAATATTCTAATGCAAGTTGGTTATTTAGTTTTCCTGTTTCGTAGTTATCTTGTATATTTTTAATTGGTTGAACTAATTCTTTATTTATTTTGCTTGATGCATTATCAGCATATTGTTTTAATGTTCCTAATGCCCCACCATAATTGATTCTATACTTTTCTGCTTGTGCTGTTTCTTCCTTTTCTCTTTGTCTTGATAAGTCTTTACTATAGTCAGAATACTCTTTATTTGTAAGATTTGCAGTATCAAGTTTTAACATATCTGATACTTTTAACTTTTTATTATCATTTTTCCAATCCTTATATCCTAATGATACTGCTTTTTTCTTATCTTCTTCATCTTGTTTTGTGCTAGTCATAAATGATATTGAATCCACATCTCTATATTTAAAACCATCATATAAATAGTATTTTCCATCTTTACTATATATTTTTAAATCTTTATCTTTTGCATAGTTTTGATAAAAATAATCACCATAATTCTTTCCTGTATATGTATATCCATCAGAGTTTGTTTCACCGACACCATTATTTTTATTATTTGTTTGCACAACTTGTTGATTATTTATGTCTGATATTTTATTAAATACAGGCAATGACATTTGTCTATTATTAAATATATTATTTGAATTTAATGGTGAAGTATTACTTGTTAATATATTATTAGTTAAATCTACTCTGCTTTTTACAGGAGGCAAATTTATTTTGTTTTCTGCTGTTATATTATCATTAGATGGTGTGTTATCTATAACTTGAAATCTAACATTAGATTTATTCGCTTTTTGTTCTTCATCCAACAATTTAAATCTAATATTTGCCATTTATTAATCACCTACAATCCTAATGCTTTTTTTTCACTATTGTTTAATTTTAAATATTTATTTTGTGTTCCATCCCAGAAATAATAATTTCCATCTGTACATCTCCATACATTTTGTGATTGACCATTGTAATTTATCATTTTACCAGATTTACTTAATTTGTTCCCTCCAACATTGTCTGGTTGATAGCCACTACCAAATGCACCATTTTTAACATCATTATTTATTGTACCTGTATATGGATTATATCCTTCTTTCATTTTATATTGATTTCCATTTACATCAACATATATTCTGTTTCCGTTTCCATCACCATATGAATTAGCAAGTGAACCATATGCTACTACTCCCGATGAATAACCGGATGATGAACTCGATCCTCCTGATGAATAACTTCTTGATGAACTGCTCTTTAATTGTTGTAAACTTAATTGATATTCTTTTTCCCAGTTCTCTTGTTCTTGTTTTAATTGTTGCTTCTTTAGCTCTAATTGTTGTATCTCCAATTCGTATTGCTTTGCATCTTTTTCTTTTAAGTATTTAATATTTTCATCAAATTGTCTTATATCTTCATCATATTGTTTCATTTGTAATGCATAGTTTTGTTCAAATTGTCTTATATTTTCATTGAATTGTTGTTGCTCTAATGCATAATTTTGTTCATATTGTCTAATAGCTTCTTCTTGTTGTTTTTCTGTATTAATTTGATTCCATACTGTGTTATATCTATCGTTGTATTCACTATCTAGAGCTTGACTATTTGATAATTGATTTTGTCTTAGTGTATTTGCTGTATCAAACTCTCTTATATTTGCTTCTAATTGTTGTTGTAGCGCTTGTAATGCATATTGTGCCTTAGTTGTATCTCTATTTAGTTCTATTTCCTTCATAGCATTATCATATTGTTGTATAGCATTATTCATACTTGTTCTTGCTTGAGCTGTTCTATTTTGTTGAGTATTCCATGCTCCTAATTTTGTTGTTTCAGCATATCCTGCATTATTTAATCCGTTTTGTGCTTGTATTTCAGCATTTGCTCCATATGGATTAATAAAATCATAATATGCATTTTTACTTGCTATTGCTTCGTTTTGAAAGTCTTTTTGTGCTCTTTCCTTATTTTGCATTTGTAATGAGTTTTGATAAGCAGCATTTTTATCTGCTATTTCATTTTGAGTTGTTTGCCAGTTGTTTATATAATCTTTTTGTTGTTGAGCTAATTGAGAATTACTTGCTAGCATTTCGTTATACATATTATTTGATTGATTTAATGCATTTTGTTTATCTGCTTCTACTTTTGCATATCTTTCATCTTCTGTCATATTTACCTCCTATCTTTTTATGTACCCTGCTACAAATCCCTGCAATGTACATGAAAAAAGTCCAAATGGTTTATTTGAACTAAATTTTAATTGTATTTCTTTAAATTTTTTATCTTTTATTCTATATGCTATATATCCTTTTGTATCATCATATGTATTTTTTTCTCTTATTTCTCCATCAACAATAGTAGATACTTTTAAAGCATCATTACTCATTGGTTTTAATGTTGCTACACCACCTCTTTTATTAGTTGTTTTGATATATGCTTCATATCCAAAATCATCTTTTGAAGTAGTCCATATACTTGGTATTGTTTCTGTTGAATTGCTATCAAATTTATAAATATCTCCAGATGCATTTGCTAAGAACAAATCACCCTGATATTCTTTTATATAAGTTATATTATTTGCAAGTTCCCAATAAAACCATTCATATTCTATTTCAGTTGTTCCATTTTGAAATCTTTGTCTTGAATCAGCTAAATATACGTGTGAATTTATTAAGCATAATAGATAACCTTTATATTCACATAATTTTATATTATTGTAACTATTTTCATTTAATAATTTGCTATCCACTAAACTTGATCTGTGTGATAATAGTTGTTCACTATATATATTTCCACTTATTCCTTCTAATCCATTCTTAGAGAAAAATACTACATCATCATTAAAATTAATTCCTGTTGATACACATCCTATGTTAATATTACCACTTACACCAGGATATATCTTACCTTCTTGTGAATCTATTGTTGGTGTATGATAATAAATTCCTGTTGTATTTTGATTTATTTCCTTTATTACCCATAATACATTATTACCTGGGATAATTGCTCTAATTGGTGCTAAATCAAGTCCATCTTCATAATATGCAGTATCTTTTATATATCTTGGATCATTTAGTTCACTATGAAATATTGCGTTTGGATAATTTTGATTACCACTAAAGAATATTCTATTATCAAATTCACACAATAAATTACAATGAGTTATTCTTGTTTTATAATTATGATCAGTTTTACTGAAAGTTATAAATACATTACTTTCACCATCTTCTGTTGGAGCAGATGGTGCATTAAAAAATGTTACTACACCATTTGTTCTATCTACACTAAAATCTACTGTTTCTACTTTACTTACTCCATTAACAGTTGCAGTGCAAATGAAAGTACTTGCTGAATCTAAACCAGTTGTATCAAGATGATATTGTGTACTTGTTCCATCTGCAACAAATCCATTTTTTCTTTTTGAAGTTAAAACATTAACAGGTTGATAAACTGTGTCATAATCATCATTTATTATTTCTCCAGTTGGTTTTTTTCCTATTGAAGTAATAGGAATAGTTGGTTCAACTTCTTTTGCTGTTGTTCCATCATATTCTATATAATTTAATCCATCTTTTAAAAAGAATATATTGTTAAAAATAAAACTTTGACTATATGATGGATTTAATCCAGTATATAACTCCGTTGTATTAACAGGACTATTTGGATAATTGTTCCATTTATACAATTTTGTTCCTGCATGAACTAATACTATTGTAGTATTTAATACTTTATAAAAAAAGAGACCAAATACTTGATTACTAAAATTGCCTAGCAATCTCATACCTGGTCTTGTTTCTATACATGTTCCGTTGCTATCAGTATAATTTTTCCACATATTTACTGAGTTAGGACTTCTGTTTGATGATACATTACTGTTTGAGAAATCAACACCTTTAAAATTTTGATATGTTCTAGTTATTATATCTTTTATACTGGCCATTAGATATCTAATCCTCCCTCAGCAACTATTAATCCTGATGAGACTCTAGAATCTATCATTTGTTTCATTTCGTTGTATCTTTCATAATAATACTTTCCATAATCACTAATCATATCATTTTTTAACAAATCTGCTGCTACACCATATGGCATTACTTCAAGTACATCTTGTGATAATTCAAATACATATTCTTCATCTATTCTTGCACTTGCCTCTGCTAGTGTTTCATATTGTGGTGTTGTTTCTTGACTTTCTTCTTCTGTTTCTTCAATCTCTGTATTATCTGTCTCTTCAACTTCTATTTCTTGTGGCTCTATTATTACATCTATTAATTCAGGGTATTTATAATAATAAATTGTTGCTGATTCTACATCATCATCAAATACTATTTCTAAATCACCTTTTAATTCATATTCATCTGTTGATATATTGTTTAATTGATATATATTAGGAATATCCTTTATTAATAGTGTATTTCCATGTTCTTCTATATCATATACATATTTAGCAGGTATCTTCTTTAATCTACATAATTCCACTTGAATCTGATTAAATACTGAGTTTATTTTCATTTGTATATCTGGATCATCTGTTAAATATTCACTCTCTGGATTAAGTTCTTCTATAAGTGATAATACTTTATATTTTGCTTCTTTTAGTGTCATATTACACCTCTATTCTTTACTATTATATATTTCTTCTATATCCTTTATTTCTACTTCTAATTCTTCTAAAGTACACATTTGGCATTGTGGAATTATAAAACCTTCTCCTTCATCCCATACTAGAATTGTTCCTTCTGGCATAGTTACTTTCATTTCAGAGTTTTCCTCAATTTTAAATCCATCGTTTTCAACTTCTGTTTTAATTGTTGTTGTCAATGTTAAATCTTTAAATGTTTGGTGTACTCTTCCATCTTCTGTTTGTTCTGTAAATTCTGTATCTTTTGATACTTTTTTCCCGTAAATTTGCTTTAAATTTGGTTTAACTGTATAATATTCTAATTTTTCCATAAAAACTTCCTTTCTAGTCGTGTTTTTGAGAGTTGCACTCAATTTACTTCTAACACGATAAAAGACCTCTTACGAGGTCCAAATATACATTATTAAGCAATGTTTGTTGGTACAATAACTATTTCATCAGGTCTAACAACTTTTGCACCACATCCATATAATCCTTTAATTGCATCTTCAAATGCATCTTGTGGTCTATATGTTTCAGTTTTTCTGATTTGTTCAATGAATGCAACTGCATGTTTAGTTCTAATGATATTTAATACTGTTCCATATGTTTTTGCTTCATAATATGTTGCAATACTTGCAACAGATGGTGAAGTAACTTTAGTATAAGTATATGCTCCTTCACTACCACTTCTTGTGTAATATGTTTTTGCTAAATCTATAGCAGTATCAGATGTTGCTTCATATGATGCTGGTGATCCTTTTGGTAGTAAATTTTCAATAGTAATCATTGCATTACCATATTTTCCAACTACACCCTTTTTTGCCATTTCTACATTGTTTGTTAATACTTCAATAAGATTTGGTCTTAAGAATTTGTGAAATGCTGGGCATACTTCATAGAATAATTCTTCTGATACTTTTACATTGTTATCATATAATTTTTCTAATGCATCCTCAGTTTTTTCTATTGCATTTGCTTTTGTTGCAGTAAATGCACTAATTCCACTAATTTCACTTGCTTCATAAGCATCTTTAATTTTTTTAGCAACATATCTGTCGCCATTTTCTGCTAATGCTAATGCACCTTCTTGAGCTGATGCTTCCATTGCTCCTGGTACTGTTTGAGCTTTTACAACATCATCTAATCCTACATTAAAGTATGTAAAATAATCTATTGGTAGGTCTTGTGCTGTACTAGCTACTGCATCTCTTGTAATACTTGATCCTGGTACATATGGTCTTGTACTTGGTCTAACTGCGTTTAATATTCTAACTTTTTCTGCATTTCTTGCATCACCTTCAAATTTAAAATCACAGTGATTTCTTAATGAAGTGATTGTTTTTAATGCTCTTTCATAGGCTTTATGCCAAATTGTTTGTTTTGCGTAATCCATTATTAATTCCTTCTTTCTTTATTTTATTTATTGCTTGTCATTGCCTTTCTTACGGCATTCCATGTTTCATCATCATCTAGATCATCTAATGATAGAGAATCTATTTCATCTGATGAATATGTTTTTTCTTTCTTTTCTGGAAGAGTATTCTTCATACTTCCTAATTTTGTAAATTGTTTTTTAGGTTCAGTTTTGGAGTACAAATTATAGATATCTTTTATATCAGTTCCATAATTGAATTTTTTTACAAACTTATTGAAATCTTCTGAATCAAGAATGTCTGCGCTCACTCCTATTGATTTGAGTTCAGATTTTTTCTTTTCATAGTCTAGCTTGTCCGCTAATTTATTGAATGTTGCTGCTTCTCTTGCATTCCAATTTTCACGACCAATTTGTACTAGTCTATTAGCTTCTTTTTCTGCCTCCTTCAATCCTAATTCAAGAATCTCATCAGCATCTTCATTTCCTAATATTTGTAGTTCTCTTTCACTTAAACCCTGTTTTATTGGTGATGGTAGATCCACACCCTGTTCTTTGTAGTATTCTCTTAAATTTGAACTAGCTTCTTCTATTGAATGAGTTCCTAGCCCTGCATTTAATATATTTTCTACATCTTTATATTTTGATAGTTCTTTTTGAAAGTCTCTTTCTTTACGAGCAAGTCTTTTTTTAACTATCTCATCTACTTCTTCTTGAGTAAATGTTTTAACTTCTTCTTTTTCTTCCTCTACATTATCTGTAGTCTCAGTGGTATCAGTTTCTCCTATACCTTCCCCAATTTCTTCTGTAGTTTGAGTATCTACATTTTCAGTTTCGTTAGTTTGTTCTAACATTTCTTCATTATCCATTTAATCCTCCCAGTTTAAAGTCCTGTAGACTATTTGTTCCATATTCCTTTACCCTCATACAATGTTTGGAGCATACAAAAAACTACATTGCTGTAGTTTGTACCTGGTTCATTTGGTCAGCTGTATCGACCACTCTATTTGCACTATTTATCAAATTATTTGCTTGAAGTTTCATTTGTTGAATTTCTGATTCTTTTTCTTGTCTTGTTTTTAATATTTCTTGCAATTTTTGTTTAGGCATTACACTATCATCATCAAGCGCATTTACATATTCATCTAAAGATATAAGTTGAGATTTTAGTAAATTCTCAAGACTTTGTTCTTCTGCCATCTTATCGTATGGACTCTTTGGTGTAATATCTACTTTGCATGATGCTTTTAGCTGTTCCAAAACGATTTGTCCGATATTAGACATTTCTTCTATTACTTTTCCATTTGCTTTCTTTTCATTTATAACATCTAATCCATTTTCAGCATATGTAGTCCACATATCCAAAAATATTCTTCCTAAATCTTCTATAAATGTTTTAATTGATAATGTATGTTCATTTAATGGCAGATTAGATGCTTGTTGAACAGCAAGTATTGCTCTTCCTGATGCATTTTCTGGATTAACATTTCCTGTTGCAAGTTCACTAGCATTTTTCAATTCTCTTGTTTTAGTTATCATTTCATCTTGTAATTGATGAACATCTGTCGACATTGCTGCAGGTGTAGTATACGAAAATGCTTTTCTAACATCATCCACACTTGCATCATCTGTTCGTAATGTTACACCAACTTTATCAGCATCGCGATAATTCTTTATCATTTTTGCATTTACAACTGCTTTAGGATATGCAAACATCTTAACTATCAAGCATCTTCTCATTAATGTTTTATTTATTTCTATTTGTATTGGAATTGTATATTCTACTTCTCCAACACCTCTTGAATATCCTTTTGTCTCTTTCCATATCATATGAGCTAGCGGATATAGTTTTAATCCGGTGTCTTCATCTTCGTTTATAACAACGTGCTTAGTTGCTCTTTCAAAGTGAACAGTTCCATCTTTCTTATATAATTTTATAAGAACAAGTGTCATATCATTAACTTCTCTTGTTGCATTTTCACCTGATTGTTCATTATATTCCTGATCACCAACAATATATAAAAGTTTAATGTCATCAACACCCTGCTCTTTTGCTAATTCTCTAACTTCTGATACAGGTCTACGAAGCTTTATAATAATATATGGTTGACTTTGTATATCACTTGAATTTTCATTTCCAAAGCATATGTCTGTATTATCTAATATCTCATTTGTAGGATCTTGTGTTTCTTCATCCCATTTAACATACATAACACCTTCACCAACTACAGCACTATCTCTTGATGCTAATCTTATTTTGTAGTCAAGTTGGTCTCTTTCCCATACTCTTGCAGCTCTTTTATTTAATAAATCACATGCTTGTTTAAATATCTCTCTTGCCTCTATATTATCAAAATTCTCACTTGAATAATGAATATTCCATAGATTTTGATTTATTGTTGCTACTTTGTAATTAACTATTGGTTCTATTATTGGATATGTTACCGGTTCTACACTATCACTTTTTAATCCCTTCCATTGATCACCATGAAAAAATCTCCAACATTTATTTGTCTTTTCATAAAGCTGTGCAGTTTTGTTATAATCTACACCTCTTTGATATAAATCCCACAAATCTGTTGTTTTTATTTCTTCTATAGAGTTGATATCATTATTCATCTATTTTCACATCCTTTTGATCATATCCTGGCATATCATAATTGTTAATGTTATCTAATAGTTTTTGATATTCATCTATAATTTTTTGTTCCTCTTTATCTTCCTTTATTTGTTTAATCTTCTTTATAGGATTTGGAATATCAATTTTTTCACTCTTAACAATCTTCTGACCATTTTTTAATCCTAAAGTATATGAAAGTATAATAAAAGCACCAAATACGGTGCACGTTAATACTACTTCCATTACTTATCACTCTTTTTCTTTTTAAGTCCAAATTTCTTTTTTTCTTTAACTTCTACATCTGTTGTTTTAGTTTCGTTATTTGGTTGCTCTAAAGATAATTCAATATTATCTGCTTCTGTTACTTTTACCTCTGCTTCCAATTTTTTTGATTCCATTTCTCTTAATTTTCTTAGTACTGCTTTTTTCATTTTTATCTTATCTCCTTTTATATTATTTTTATCCTTTCACCATAATCACCATTAAATGCTTCTTCTTCATCACTAAAAAATGCATTATATGGTGTAATAATTGGTTCTTTATCAAATATAACTTGATTTCTTGAATAATATGCTATTGCTAATCCCATTACTAAATCATCGTGATATCCCTGTTGTGCTTCTGGTCTACCTTTTTCATTTTTTATGAATGTTAGCATTTCTTCCAATGTTTCTTTATCATTTATTAATTCTATGTTATCTCTTACTATTTTTACTAATTCCGCTATTATTACTGGTCTTGTTATTGATGTTGTTCTAAATCCATATGATTTATCCATAACACCACTTATTTTATCTTCTTTTTCTCTTACAAATAGATTTGGATAACCTAATCTTACTAATTCCTTATTAGGGAATGAACTAAAATTGCTTTCTATACACATTAATGCTGGTTTTATACCATTTTCATTTTTATGATTGTACATATACCCTAGACAATACATTTGCCTAGTATATAAATCTTCATCCATTTGATGTCTTAATCTTGCTACTTGTTTACCTGTCTTTGCATTTAATACATGTCCAGTAAAGTAATCAGATCCTTCTCCTGCTGTATCTCCACCTATGCAGTAATAATATATATTTGGCATCTCATATATTTCTATATATCCTTTATCATCATTTACCCATTTTATATTCGTTATTTTGCTTCCTGATGGTTTTTCATCATTATAATCATATACAAAATATCCTTTTTTTAATGGTCTATCTATTTCTTGTATTCTATTAATTATATTATCTTTATCAAATACACAATTACCACTACTTATAAATGCTTCTTGTGGAGTTAGTGGATATTCTTGTTTAAATTGTTCTATATCTCCACCACAGTTATTTGCTATACACCATCTTCTCCACGTTAATTGGTCTAGTGTTAAATTATGATATTTTTGTAGGTTCTTTTCTTCTTCTGTTAATTCAAATCCATTATATGGTATTGAATATTCTTTTAATTCATTCCATCCTACAAACAATGGTATATAGTCATTTTCACCTTTAACAGCTTTATCCCATATTTCTTTGAAATCTTCATAACCATTTGCAGTTGATTCCATAATAACCATAGTGTTTGGAAGATATGGAACTGATTGCATTAATCCTAATAATGTTTCTTTTTTATTTCCTGGCCAGAACGCATACTCAGATAAATGTAAATTATTAAATGTATCACTTCTACCTACACCATCTGCTCCTGCTGTCATACATTTCATTTTGCTTTTTAATCCTGTGCCTTCATCATTATCAAATATTAATTCTTTTGCATTACTTGCTTTCTTTTTTGGTTTCATACATTCTGGAAGATTATCATATATTCTCTTGCTCATTGTAAATAAGTTTGATGTTGCATCTTCCTTATGTGCAATTATACCTGTGTTTACATTACATTTTGTTGCTGTTTCTTTAAATAATATTGCTTCTGCTAGTGTACTAAAACCCATTTGTCTTGCTTTTAGTATTATTACTCTAACAGGTATTCCTTTTTCTTTTTGTTCTTTTATAATGTCATATAATCTCTGTTGAGGTTCATTTAATTTAAAATCTATTATAGATCCTGATTTATCTCTTATTTTTACATATTCTTCTATATATTTTTTGGTATTAATATTCATCTGAATCAGCTACTTTTCTAATTGCATCTTCATATGAAACATTTGCATTCATATCTATTTTATCTGTTGGTTTTTCTCCTATTGTATCTCTCAATACTTCAAATGCTTTTAAATCACCATTTAATGCTTTCATAACTAATGCTACTGATATACTTTTTTGAGTATCACCATTCTGTAGTAATAATAATAATTCTTCTTTAAATGTTTTTCTTTGTGCTCTTGACTTTCCAGAAGCTATCCCACCTTTTCTTCCTCTTTCTCTAGCTTCTTTCTTGGTTCTTACCGGTCTTAGGTTTTGTTCATTTGCCATATATTAGTATCACTTCCTATTTTTTTGAGTTTGTTTCTCACATTTCTTTTTCTCCCATTCCAATTCTTCTTTTAAACATTTCTTATTTCTAGGGCAGAATTTACAATTACTATATTTGAAACACAATTTTATTATCATCGATTGTTTCATCTGCACTCACCTACAAATAAAAAAACTAACATATAGTTAGTTCTAAAAAAAATAATTGGAGTTTCATTTCATATGTTAGGAGTCATATGTGAATCACACCTTATCAGAAATCCACACTATCATAATAACACATCTTTTGTCTTAAAATGTATCATCATTGTCGCAAAATGTATCAATCTTCATCCTTCATAATTTCTTCTTTTATTTCATTTATAGTTCTTTTGATCGTATCTTTAGACATTGGTACTACTCTAGATATATATCTATAACTTTTGTTTTGAAACCATCTTAATATAAAAATCTTAAATTTGAACTTATCTGTTGCATTTTGTTCTATTTCATGTAATCTCTCTAGTATTTCTTCTCTCAGTTCTTTCTTTTGTATTATTGTGTTGTTTATATCTTCTAATAAACTCATTTTATTTAATGTTTCATTATCCACTTTTCCACCTGATATCTTTTCTGTTTTTATTTCTGGACTAGATGGTAGTAAACTCATTCTTATTTCTATTTGTCTATTATATAGTCTGTTTATATCTTTATTTATTAATTCTAACTTATGCATCATTTCTATGTAGTTTTTATAATCCATTAATTCACCTTCTTAAAATGTTTTCAAAACCCCTCTGAATTGTTATTTATATTTTTTATTCTTCTGTTTATTTAACTCAATTAATTCATTTCTTAATCTTTTGAGTTCTTTCTTTTCTTGCTTTATTATTTCACTTTTAACATACATCAAGTGTTTTATTTCTTTTTCTCTATCCATAATAAATACCCCGTTCAATTTTATAATATTGTTCTTGTATTTGCCTAAAAACATTTTCATATTCACTTGGCCTTATTAACTCTCTTATTCTATATTTTAAAAAATCTATTCCATATTTTCTTAATTCAAATATTGGTATTTCAACAAAAAAATATGATTTAGGCGGATTAATATAATTAATACTTTTTGAAACGAACGTATTTTCCCCATCGTACTCATATACTACAGGTGATTCTAATTTATAGCCCTCAAATACTAACCTAATATTATTAGTAATGTGTTCTCTTTCTATTTCTCTTAACTTTAGATCTACCATATCCCAACTATGCAATTCAACTTTTTTATTATCTTGGACATTAAAATCAAATAAAGTTTTACAATATGGGCATTTATGATTATAGCTGTGTTCAATCGGTGCGCCACAATTTTTACAATTCCTTTGTTCCATTTAAATTACTTCCTTTTTTACAAATCCAATTTTTCTTTTATTAACATTTTCAACTTTGGTTCTTCTTTTCTATCTAATGTTGGTACACGATAATATAATTCTTTTGCTATTCTGTTGTAGATTAATAAATAATAATCTATTTGTTTTTCTAATTCAGTTAGTTGCTTAATTAATTCTGTTGTAGATGAGTTTTTTATGTCTTTCATTCTTTACCTTCTTTCAATTCTTTAAATTTTTTAAAATAAACTAACCAACATTTTTTATAATCATCTTTACAATTTTTGCAATATTCATCATTAAATATTTCTTGTGCTTTTTCTTCGTCGCTCTCAGTAGCGTATCCATAATTTAAAGGGCATTCATCTTTAAATATGTTATATTCTAATATTATATTTATTATATTATTTAATCTTTCTATTTCTTGTTGTTTTTCATCAATTTGTTTTTGCATTGAATAAAACTTTATTGCATATACACTATCTTCTTTATTCACTCTTTATCATCTCCTTCTAGGATATTTAATTGTTTAATACAAAATTCTTTCTCTTGTTTTAATAAATCATGCTTGCTTACAATAGTATATTCTTGATTACTTAATGCACTATCACAATGTTCAATTTCATCTTTTATAATTTTTATTGCTTTATCACATCTTGATTTGTATTCATTATGTAAGCATTCACATAAAATTTCACTTGCACATTTTGTATCTTTTGCTAATTTTAATTTTTCATTTTCTTCTTGTAATTGTTTCATTTTATCTTTTGCTTTTTCATCACACCACATAAACATTAAAGTCATATCATCAGGATTTTCATATTGATTTACTTTTTCTTGTAAATTAGTTATGTAATCTAATACTTTTTTTATTTCACTTGAATTAACTTTAAAATCATAAACTATTTCACTAATCTTTTTTAAATTATCTAATATTTCTTTTATTTCATCTTTCAAACTAATTCACCTCATATTTCATGCTTTCAAATTGTTCTTTTGTTACTATTGATTTAAT
>DEWM01000062.1:0-960 GCA_002363635.1 Caryophanales bacterium UBA3210
AATTTCTTCTATAAGAAGATGAAACCTCTTATTGAAGAAGGTCATATTTATGTTGCGTGCCCTCCTTTATATAGAGTTTCAAAACTTTCAAAAGGCAAAACAATAGAGAAATTTGCTTGGAATCAGGCAGAACTTGAAAATGCTAAAAAAGAAATTGGCTCAGGTTATACTGTTTCCCGTTACAAAGGTCTTGGTGAAATGGATGCTTCACAATTATGGAAAACAACTATGGACCCACTTCATAGAAAGTTATTAAAACTTGAAATTGTCGATGACAAAGTTGCAGGAGAATATGTTGAATTATTCATGGGCAAAGAAGCTGGACCTAGAAATGAATGGATTAAAGAGAATATCGACTTTAGTACAAAAGGCGATTTCTTCGTAGAGGAGGTAAAAGAACGTGGCCAAGAAATTAACAATTAAACGTCCTGAAGTAGTTTCTGAAGAAGAAATTATTAAGCAGCCTATCGAAGAAGTTATGTCTCAAGGCTTCGGCCGTTATTCTAAATATGTTCTTCAAGAAAGAGCAGTTCCTGATGTTAGAGATGGACTTAAACCTGTTCAAAGAAGAATTATTTATTACATGTACCACGAAGGTAACGTCTCCACTAAGCCTACTAGAAAATGTGCGAAAACTGTTGGGGGAGTTATCGGTACACTTCACCCACACGGGGATGCTTCAGTTTATGAAGCGATGGTAAGACTTTCTCAAGACTGGAAAATGAGATACCCACTTGTTACTTTCCAAGGTAACAATGGTAGTATTGACGGTGATGGTCCTGCTGCTTACCGTTATACAGAAGCAAAATTATCCGAATTATCGGACTTACTTGTTGCTGATTTAAATAAAAATGTCGTCGATATGGATTTAAACTTCGACGATTCTGAATTTGAACCTACAGTTTTGCCTGCTAGATTTCCAAACTTACTTGTTAATGGTTCTAGTGGTATTGCTGTTGG
>DEWM01000062.1:1076-6713 GCA_002363635.1 Caryophanales bacterium UBA3210
GGTCATAAACACGCTTCTACAAGTGACTTACTTGAATTTATTAAAGGTCCTGACTTCCCAACTGGTGGGGTAATTAAAAGTGCTTCATCATTAAAAGATATTTATGAAAAGGGAAGTGGTTCATTTAAGTTGTACGCAAAAGTTTCTACTAATACCTCTGATAAGAGTCTTAATCAGATTATTATTGAAGAAATTCCTTATGGTAAAGATAAATCAGAATTTGTAAATAATATTGATAGAGTAAGATTTGCGAGTAAACTTGATGCAATTTTAGAAGTCCGTGATGAAACAGGCATGGAAGGTTTAAGAATTGCGATTGATGTTAAAAAAGATGCTGATTTAGACAATTTAGTCAATTTCTTATATTCTAAGAACTGTTTTTCTACAACAGTTAAGTTCAATATGCTTGTTATTGACCACTTTAGACCAAAGGTCTGTTCATTACTTGAAGTAGTCGATTGCTATATTGAACATCAAATTGATGTCATTACTAGAAGATCACAATTTGATTTAGATAAATCTAATAAGAGACTTCATATTGTTAATGGTTTAGTTAAAGCTGTATCTATCTTAGACCAGGTAGTCGCGTTAATTAGATCATCTAAAGATAAACAAGACGCAAAAAATAGACTTGTAAGTGAACTTTCATTCAGTGAAGAACAAGCTGAAGCTATTTTAATGTTACAGTTATATAGATTAACTAACCTTGATATTTCAGTATTAATGAATGAAAAAGCAACTCTTGAAAATACTATTAAGGATTTAGAAGAACTCTTAGCATCTCCTACTAAGATGAATAACTTAATTAAATCAGATTTAAATGATATTAAGAAAAAATATGGAGATGAACGAAGAACTGCTATTGAAGATAGTGAGACAGACTTCAAAGTTGATAAGCTTGCATTAATTTCTAAAGATGAAGTTATGGTTTCAGTTACTCGCGATGGGTACATCAAGAGAACTCAGATGAGATCTTATAATTCATCTAATGGTTCTTTACCGGGAATTAAGACAGGAGACGCTTTTAGAGCAATCACAAAAGCTTATACAACTGATTTCTTAATCACCTTTACTTCATTTGGTAACTACTTAGTCTTCCCAGTTTATCAATTAAATGATAATAAATGGAAAGATGAGGGCGGACACATCAATGAAATTGGTCAATTAAACGCAAATGAAAAGATTGTTCAGACAATTTTAGTTTCTAAATTTAAAGAAGGAATTAGAATTGGTTTAATTACTAAAAAAGGTCAAATTAAGAGAGTTCCATTAAAAGATTTTGAAACTCAGAAATATTCTAAGCCAATTAAATGTATTAAAGTTGGCGGAGACGATGAACTAGTCGACGCTATTGTTTTACACGGCAATACAAATATTTTAGTAGTCAACGCTGATGGTTATTCTTCATTCTACAACGAATCAGAAGTTAACGAATTTGGCCTAAAAGCCGGCGGAATTAAGGCTATTTCTACTAAGAATAACAATGTTGTTGGTGTGCTTCCTTTTGAAGATGATGAAAGATGTAATATCGTTTTAATTTCCGAAGGCAAAGCTATTAGAAACGTCGATTCTTCTCATTTAATTAAAACAGGAAGACTAGGCGCTAAACAGCAAATCTTCAAGACCTTTAAATCTGATCCTCAAACCGCTATATATGTTGGTAAGATGGACAAAAAAGCGGAAAATTATAAAATTTCCGTCATTTTAGAGAATTTATCAGTAGTTGAACTTAACGTAAGTGAAGTTAAGCCTCAACCATTTGAATCATATTTAAAGAGTACAAACGAATTTGTTGACTCACCATTTAAATTTATTGATTCATACAAAACTCACGTTGATAGAGTTGATGAAAATACAAAAGTTGAAGTCTCAAAAGTTGCTTCAAGTAAACCTGCTCCTTCTATTGAAGAAGAGAAGGATGATGACTTTGAACAATTATCATTATTTGACTTTGTCGATGATGATTAGTTATTAATGTGTACTAAATGAGATAAAATGTTCATTTTTGGGATTTTAAAATTTTCTTATTATAGTATAATAAAGAAAAGGAGATATTATGTGCTTATTTAGACCTACTTATTACTCTAAAAGCATTTATGATGTCCCATTATCATTTTTTGAAGAGAATAATATTAAAATTATCTTTTCTGATTTAGATAATACTTTGGACGCTTTCTTTGAAAAAGAACCGACAAAGAGAGCATTAAAATTAGTCGAAGATTTAAAATCTGTTGGGGTAACTTTAATTATTACTTCAAATAATCATGGAGATAGAGTTAAGAATTACGCAAAAAAGCTTGGAGTAGAATGTCATTATTCTTCTAAAAAGCCATTAGGTTATAAACTTCGTAGGTTCATTAAAAATAAAAATCTCAATAAAAAGGAGATTTTGATGGTAGGAGATCAAATCTTAACTGATGTTATCTCCTCAAAACTTACTGGGGTAAGAGTCTTACTTGTTGAACCAGTAGTTAATAAAGATTTAGTTATTACAAAATTTAACCGTTTCATTGATAAGATCATCAGATGGTTCCAACATAAATTTAAAATTTTGGAAAAAAGGGAGGTAACTAACAATGGAAAAAAATAGAGTACAAACTTGCTTTGGATGTGGTGTTCCACTTCAAAATGAAAACCCAGGCGCTACTGGCTACGTACCAAAAATGCTTGGTGAAAAAGGACAAGAACATTATTTATGTCAAAGATGTTATCGTCTTCAACATTATGGAGAAACACGTGAAGAAGAAGTAGCTTTACCAGATTATAAAGAAATTTTCTCAAACGCAATTAAGAAAAAATGCTTAATTATCTACGTAGTTGACCTCTTTGCTTTTGAATGCTCAATTATTAAAGATTTATCTCCATTCATTAAAGATAACCCAATTTTAGTTGTCGCGAACAAGAGAGATATTATGCCAAAAGCTATCGATGATGATAAATTAAGACAATTCGTCTATGCTAGATTTAAATTAGAAGGCATTGATATTGAAGATGTCATCGTTTCATCTGCATATAAGAATTACAACATCGAAGAAATCATTGAGGCTATGAAAGCCTTAAAGAACGGCAAAGATATTTATATTGTCGGTGCTTCTTCAGTTGGTAAATCATCTTTAATTAACGTCTTATTAAAGAATATTAAAAATGAAACTAGAGATTTAATTACAACTTCACCTTACCCAGGTACAACAGTTGCAACAATTACTATTCCTTTAGATAATAAATCAAAGATTTATGATACTCCTGGTATGATATCTCGTGATTCAGTCTTTGCAGTGTTTGATAAATCAGTTCTTAAATATACAATTCCAAGAACTGAGATTAAGCCAATTACTTTCCAATTAAATGATAAACAGTCAATTTTTATTGGAGGTGTTTCTAGATTTGATTTTGTTGAAGGTAAGAAAACAGGCTTTACATTCTATGCTTCATCAAATGTTGAATTACATCGAACTAAACTTGATAAAGCAGATGCAATTTTTGAAAAATTAATCTCCACTGGCAAGATTAAACCAGTCTCTGCAGCCTTAAAAGGCCCACAAGATTTCGTAAGACACGAAATGAACTTGCCAAATGATAAAAAAGTCGATATTGTTATTTCTGGTTTAGCGTGGATTTCAGTTAAGGGAACTGGACAAAAAGTTTCCGTTTTAGCACCTGCAGGTGTCTCAGTTACAATCAGAGATCCAAAGATTTAGGAGAAATAAATGTTATTAAACAACAAACAAATTAAATATTTAAAATCTTTAGCAGTAAATATTGAGCCAAAATATCAAATTGGTAAGAACGAAGTTACTGATAATACTTTAGACTTACTTGATAAAGCTTTAACTAAGAATGAATTAATTAAAGTCAGCATCAATACTTCTGTTAAAGAAGAGAAAGTTGAATTTGCAAATACAATTGCAGAAGCTTTACATTGTGAAATTGTCCAAATTGTTGGCAATAATATCACATTATTTAGAAAGAATTTAAAGGATGGCACCATCCATCTACCAAATTAATTATTATGAAGACCATACTTTTTGGAGGATCATTTGATCCGCTTCACTCTGGACATATAAAAGTAGCCCTGAAAGCAATGAATTCCATTCACGCTGACAGGGTGGTTTTCGTTTTGGCAAAATATCCTAGATGGAAAAAGCCTCTAGCAAGCGATGAACAAAGACTTGAAATGCTTAAACTTGGCATTAAAGATTATCCTAATTTTTCTATTTGCTTAGATGAAATCAATTCTACTAAAGAAGTTAATTATACATACGAGACAGTTAGAGATTTCAAAAAACAAGATGATGAAGAATTATATTTCTTAATTGGTACTGACCAAGAACAAAAACTTGATAAATGGTATGAAATAGAGAAATTGTCTTCTTTAGTTCACTTTATCTGTGTTACTAGACCTGGTGAAGAACTAAATAAAGAGAATTTAGAAAAATATCATGTAGAGTTAATTGATTCTCCAGTATCAGATATGTCATCAACTGGCTTAAGAGAATTAAAAAATGTCGATGTTCCTCTAGATATACTTGATTATATTGTCAAACACGAATTATATTATATTCCAGACATTAAAAATAGACTTTCTGAGCATCGTTTTAAACATTCTTGCTCAGTTGCTCGTACAGCGTACATTATCGCTTTAAAAAACGGTCTAGACGTGTCTAAAGCATACATTGCAGGATTACTTCACGATATTGGAAAAGAGGTTGATATCAAAATTCAATATGAAGAAGTCAAAAAAACTCATCCTAATATAGTAGATTTAATTGAGCCTCAGTTATATCATCAGTTTGTAGGAGAAAGGATTGCTAGAGACGAATTTCATATCGATGATCTAGATATTTTACTTGCCATTAGATATCACGCGACGGGAAACGCCAATATGGGAACATATGGAGAAATTATTTACGCGAGTGATAAAATAGAACCAACTAGAAAATATGATTCTAGTGAACTAATTAAAGCTTGCGAAGATAATTATCATCTCGGCTTTATAAAAGTCTTGGAAGAGAACATAAAGTTCTTAAAGAGCAAAAAAGCAGATTATACAAATCCGTTAACTCTTGCTTGCGTAAATTATTACTTAGGAGGAAATAAATAATGAATGAACTAAAATTACAATTAATAAAAAACGCTATTGAAGATAAAAAGGGAGAAGATGTCGAAGTATTCGATGTACACGAAACTTCACCTTTCTTTGATTATATCGTTGTTTGTACTGCTCAAAATAATAGACAAGGTTTAGCAATTGCAGATGGTATTGAAGAAAACCTTGCTAAATCAGGCGAAACTATTAGAAACGTAGAAGGTAAGGGAAAAGATTCAGAATGGGTCTTAATTGACTGTGATGATATCTTAGTACACGTTTTCTCAAAATTTGAAAGAATTAGAATTAACTTAGAAGAACTCCTCAAAGAAAGCGGTGCAAAGAGATAATGGAAGAAATTAATTTAATCATTGCCGCGATGGATTCTGAAGTAGACGCTATTTTAGAAACTGTCAAAGATTATGAAGAAACTACTTTATACAAATATAAAGCATATAAGTTTAATAGAAATGGTGAAGACTATTATTTAGTCACAGGTGAAATCGGTAAAGTTGCTACTGCAATCAAAATTACTGCTTTATCACTTAATT
>DEWM01000058.1 GCA_002363635.1 Caryophanales bacterium UBA3210
CAGGGTGCTAGAGACATGATGAAATTTTTTAAAAAAATTCATGAAAATGGAACTACTATCATCATGGTTACTCACGATATGGATAACGTTATTAGATACGCCACTGATGTAGTTGTTTTATCTAAGGGTAAGGTTATTAAAGAATGCAAACCTTTTGAACTATTCTTAGAAAAAGATTCTTTTGCAGCGTTATCTATTGAAGAACCTTTAGTTATTACTTTTGCAAAAGAATTAAATGCAAGAGGATATCATATTGATTTAAGAAATGTTAAAGATATTGATACTTTAGCAGACCAAATTGCAGGAGGTAGAAAACATGAGTAGTTCTATTTCCATCGGTCGTTACGTACCATATAATTCTTTAATTCATAAACTTGATCCTAGATTAAAATTCTTAAGCATGATTTTACTTATGGTTTCAGTTTTCTTAAGAGTGGAAACTTCAAATCCTGTCCATAACGTAATTATGAATTTCTCTATCTACGGAGTAATTGTTTTATTTGTTTTAGTTTTAATGTTAATAGGACATATAAAACTTGGTTCATTATTTAAACAATTAAAAGCAATGTGGGTTATGGTTTTATTCTTATTAATTGTTAATATTATTGTTCCTGGAGAAGATACTTTAGGTTACTTTAGTATTGGCTCTTGGAACATTCAATATATGTCTTTAGTTAATACTGGATATATTGCAGTTAGATTAATTATTATGGTTGCTTTATCTTTAGTTTTAACTTCTACAACTACTCCTTTAGAATTAACTGGAGCGTTAGAATGGTACATGACTCCGTTTAAATATATTAAATTCCCAGTTCATGAAATCGCGATGACTATTTCTTTAGCATTAAGATTTATTCCTACTTTATTAGATGAAACTTATAGAATTATGAAGGCTCAATCATCTAGAGGTGTCGATTTTGAAAATGGTAAATTTAAAGAAAAAATTAGAGCGATTATTTCTTTAATTATTCCTTTATTTATTTCTGCTTTCCAAAGATCTGATGACCTTGCTAATGCAATGGAGGCAAGAGGCTATGATCCACGTGCGAAGAGAACTAGATATAGAGTTAATAAATGGCATATAAGAGATTCTATCTCTTTCTTAGTTATTGCTTCTTTATTTACTGGATTAATTTTAATGATGGTATATCACGTTGATTTGGTTGTTATTATACCTACTTGGTTTGGAGCGTAATTATGAGAGTTAAAGGTATTGTTAGTTATAAAGGTACTAGATATTACGGTTACCAAGTTCAACCTCACGACTTTGAAATTTCTATTCAACAAGAAATTGAAAAAGCTTTATCTACTATCTTTAATCAAACTATGAAGATTACTTCTGCAGGTAGAACTGATAAAGGCGTTCACGCGGAAGGTCAATGCTTTCATTTTGATTGTAGTGATGATACTGATGTTAGCAAAGTAAGATATTCTTTAAATAGACTTCTTCCAAGTGATATTTATATTCGTTCACTTGATAAAGTAAGCGATGATTTCCATTCAAGATTTTCTGCTGTAAGTAAAACTTATAGATATAAAATAAATATTGGAGAATATAATCCTTTAATTGATGATATTGTCTATTCTTATAAATTTAAGAAATTAGATGTTAAGAAGATGGAAGAAGCTTCTAAAATTTTTATTGGAGAACATAATTTTATGAATTATTGTTCTAATGATGAAGATTTTGTTAGAACTATTGAAAGTATTAAGTTTAGTCAAGATGATGATATCGTTATTATCGATATTAAAGGTAATGGCTTCCGTCGTTATATGGTTAGAATGATAGTCGGTACATTAATTGAAATTGGACAAGATAGATATAGTGTTGAAGAGGCTAAGAGCTTACTTGATACCGATAAATTTAATCGAACAAGATTTAAAGCTCCTGCTCAAGGATTATATTTATATAAAATAGATTATGGAGGTAATGATCATGATTAAACAAAATTATCATACTCATACATCTAGATGTGGACACGCGATTGGTAAAGATGAAGAATATGTTCAAGAAGCTATTTCTTTTGGCTTAAATGAACTTGGATTCTCTGATCATATTATGTTACCAGATCATCCTCAACCAGGTATTAGAGGAGATTATGCTTTATTACCTGATTACATTTCTTCAATTGAATCTTTAAGAGAGAAATATAAGGAGAGAATAAAAATCTATTTAGGTTTTGAAGCAGAGGCTCTACCTTACTATTTCCCATATTATCAAAGATTACTTGATGAAGGTCACATTCAATATTTAATCTGTGGAAATCATTGTGAAATTGATAAAGATAATAATCTTAAATGGTATTTTTCTAAATTCACAACTGCAGATGATATTAAAAGATATACTAAGTCTTTAGTTAAAGGTATTAAAACAGGATTATTTGCAATCGTTGCTCATCCTGATTATTACATGGGTTCTTATACTAAATGGGACCAAACTTGTATAGACTGTGCAAAGCAAATTATCCGCGCTGCAAAGAAGTACAATGTTCACTTGGAATTTAATTTCGGTGCAATTAGAGGTAATAAAAAAATTATTGGTGACGAACTCAGATATGGTTATCCAGTTAAACAATTCTGGGAACTTGCTAAAAAGATGAAAGCTAAGATTTGCATCGGTATTGATGCTCATTCTCCACTTGATATTAGCAATGACGCTAATGACAATGGATATAAAATGGCACTTGATTTAGGCTTGAAACTTGACCAAAAGGTCAATGTTGTATGGAATAAAGAGAAAAAATGCTATGAAAAGTAGTATTTTGATATAAATATATAAAAAGTTTGTTTAATTTCACTCTTAGTGTGATAAAATAAATAAGTCAAAAAATAAGGAGATTATTAACATGGGAAGAGCGCATGAAGTCAGAGCAAAAGCAATGGCAGCAACAGCAGCAGCAAGAAGCGCATTATTTATGAGAGCTTCAAAAGAAATCTATATGGCAGCTAAGTCAGGTACTCCTGATCCACAAGAAAACTTAGCATTAAGAAGTGCTATTGATAAATGGAAAGGTCAGAACGTTACTAAAGACGTTATTGATAGAGCTATCCAAAAAGCAAAAGGTGGAGCAGTTGAAGCTTATGAAGCTGGCCGTTATGAAGGTTTCGCTCAAGGTGGTGCAACTTTCGTTATTGATACATTAACAGACAATGTTAATAGAGCATTCGTTAACGTTAGAACAGCAGTCACAAAGAAAGGTGGACACTTAGGTACACCTGGTTCAGTTTCATTTGACTATGAAACAGTTGGTTTACTTGAATTCAAGGGAACAAATAGAGACGAAGTTGAAGAAAACTTAGTTATGGCAGATGTCGATGTTCAATCAGTTGAACAAGATGAAGATATCATTGTAGTAAAAACAGCTAGAGAAGCATTTGCAGCAGCAAAAACAGCTTTAGAAGAAATGGGTGTTACAGAATTTGAAACAGCAGAAATCACTTTAATCCCTAACGCAAAAGTTACATTATCAGGTGAAGATGCAGTAAAATTCAAAGCATTCCTTGAAGCTCTTGATGAAGTTGAAGATGTTCAAGCTGTTTACCACAACGCTGAATTCGTAGACTAATTAGAATTAAAGAATTAAGGATGGGGAAACCCATCCTTTTTCATAAGAAAATGAATTATAAAAATAATGGAATTATTATTTTATATGTAGTATTTTAATAGTATGAGTTACAAAGAAATTGAAAAAGAATTACCAAATGAATATTTAAGAATTGTTTTAGAAGTAGTAGGCTTTGTTAGACAAGAAGGTTTAAATAAATATAGCTTTAAGAAGATTAGAGACGCTGTTTATGTAGAAGCAAAATCTTATTTAGATAAGAAGACTCCTGCTAATGATGAACTAAGAAAACAGCTATCTCAATTTGCTGCAAAAAAGGTTGGAAAAGGGTTAAAAAAGAGCTGGATTGAAGCTTTTTCTAGCATCGTTTTTATCGTCGGAATTATTTTAGGAATTGGTCTACCAATTTTTTATGGTGTTTCATTCGTTAATACTGAAGAAATGGATGCTTATTCAAAAGGTATCTACACATATATGAATTACAATCGTTTATTTATAACTTCAATTTATCTTGCAGTAGGTATGTTTTTATCTAGTGTGATTACAAAAGGTGATCCTAAGAAGAAAACTAGAATTATTATTACAGTCGGTGTAGTTGCAGTCGCTATTGTGGGAATAGCATTTGTTCTATCAAAACTATTTGAAGGTCAATATATTAGAATTAATTTTCCTTTATGGGAGTCAATATTCATTATTCTTTCTGCAGTTAGTTATGTTTTAGAAGATTTTGTTGCTAGTAAAACATTTAAAAAGTTCGAAGAAGAAAGAAATGTAACTATTGCTAAAAAAGATTAGTCATTTTTAAGTGTAATCGTTAAATAATGATTGCACTATTTTTTTATTTGTAATATTATTACAAGTGGCTTTAGAGAAATCTAAACTATTTTAAGTCCCCGGTAAGGAAAGAAGATAGGAGAAAAAATTATGCAAAGACAAACAACAATTGCAAAAGCCAATGAAATCGAACGTAAATGGTACGTTATCGATGCAACAGATTTACCTTTAGGTAGATTAGCATCAACAGTCGCAAAGTATTTAACAGGTAAGAATAAAGCAATTTATACACCTAACGTTGATTGTGGCGACTACATCATCATTGTTAATGCTGACAAAGTAGCATTATCAGGAGACAAAGAAAATAAGAAGAATTATTACAATGTCTCACAATACCTCGGTGGTTTAAGAACAAGATCATCAGGTGAAATGTTAAGATCATACCCAGAAGAAATGATCGAAAGAGCAGTTTGGGGTATGCTTCCAAAGGGAAGACTTGGCAGACAGATCTATAAGAAATTATTCGTCTATGCTGGCCCAGATCACTTACAAGAAGCACAAAAGCCAGAACAGCTTACAATTAAGTTCTAGGAGGTAATTGGACATGGCAAAGAAAAATACAAATGTAGTTTACTATGGCACAGGCCGTAGAAAATCATCTGTTGCTAGAGTTTTCTTATCAAACGGAACTGGTAAGATCACAGTCAATGGTAGAGATGTTAACGAATACATGCCTTATGCAACATTAGTAATGGATTTAAAACAACCATTAGAAATCACAGGCACAGCTGAAAAATTCGATATCAACGCAACAGTCGTTGGTGGCGGTTTCACAGGACAGTCAGGTGCATTAAGACTTGGTATCACAAGAGCATTAATGGAAGTTAGTGCAGACTTCAGAGCTCCATTAAAGGCAGCTGGAATGGTCACAAGAGATCCAAGAGCTAAAGAACGTAAGAAATACGGTCTCAAAGGCGCAAGAAGAGCACCACAATTCTCAAAACGTTAATTCAGTTTTTCGTCAGAGATTACAAAGACTTTGGAATTTATTTTCCAGAGTCTTTTTTTTAAAACAATGCAAAAAATAGGCGAAATTAGATTACATTAAGTTCTCTTAATATCGGTATATTTTGCTTCTAAAATCTAATAAAAAAATAATTTAAAAAAAATTAAAAAAAGTTATTGCATAAAGATAATAATTATTATATTATATAAAAGCGTTGGGCCCGTAGCTCAGTTGGTTAGAGCGCGTCACTGATAATGACGAGGTCGAAAGTTCAACTCTTTTCGGGCCCACCATTTAAAAATATCAAGCATCAGTATTGATGCTTTTTTTGTACTTTTGGAGTACAATTATTATTGTTGGATATTTAGCTCAGTGGGAGAGCGTTTCCTTCACACGGAAAAGGTCGTTGGTTCGATACCAACAATGTCCACCATAAAAAAAATAAGCTCACTTTGCGTGAGCTTTTATTCTTTTTCAGATAGTTCGTCTAGAGTATCATAATCTTTTATATGAATGCATCCTCTACTTACCTCAACTAGTCCTTCATTTTCAAATTTCTTTAACTGACGAGTAATTACTTCTCTAGATGTTCCAATATCATTTGCGATCTTTTCTTGGGTAAAGGTTATATTGTCATCAATATTATTATCAATAATATATGATGCTAAACGTTTTTCTACAGATGAGAAAGTTACATCGTGAAGAACGTGAAGAGTATCTGATACTGCTGCAGACATTGCTCTAACAAAGAAGTTCGAGAAGATTAATGATTGCTTTAAGACTTTTCTAAAGACTATTGAAGGGATAACTAAGATTTGTGTTTCTTCGTTTGCTTCAATTGAGACGTTAAATGTAATGTCTTGCAAAACACATGTTGCAGAAAATACACATACATCATATTGATATAAGTTATATAAAGTAACTTCACGGTTTTCATTATTGTTTATAAAAACTCTTAAAGAACCTGAATCAACAATAACTAAACCAAGACACCCTGCTTGACCTGACATTAATTGTTCTTTTTCTTTTAAGGTTGCAAAATAAGATGAATTAATGATCATCTTTCTAGATTCATCATCCATTTCATCAAACCTTGCTAGAGATTCATCGAGTAATTTAACTTTATCCATAATATTATTCTCCTGAAAAAATAATATCTCCCCATTAATTGTGATTTTATCACATACACCTTAAAATGCAAATGCTATCATATAAGCAGTTTCAAGGAGATTAATGAAATGGAATTTTTAACAGATTTAAATTATAAAGAAGTATTTGCTTCAGGCAAAATTGTATTTGTAGATTTCTACGCTAATTGGTGTGGTCCATGTAAAATGTTATCCCCAATTGTTGAAGAACTTGCAAACGAAAGAACTGATGTAGATTTCTATAAAGTAAATGTCGATGATTGCGAAGAATTACCAGCAGAATTTGGTATTCGTTCAATCCCTACAATCGTCATTCTTAAAGACAATAAAGTCTTAAAGGCTAATGTTGGTTTTGTGCCAAAAGAAGTTCTTTCAAAGATGATTGACGAAGCTGTCATAGCGGCAAAATAAGTTTGATTCTTAAATAAACTTTGGTTTATTTGGAATATTAAAAGGCTTCCCATCTCCCCAAATTTCGAGAAGTCTTTTTTTGTTTTAATAGATATTTCAATTTGTTATAATTTATGTGGTGATAGATATGATTACTTTAGAGTGCAAAAAATATAATGATATTTTAAATAAAAAAATGATTATTGAATTTGGAAAGAAAATCCAAGATGTTTTATTTCCAAATTATTTTCGTGAAGTAGAAGACTATGAAAAGAATTTAGAAGCCGCTCACATTTATTTTAAAAAATATATTTCTTCTAAGGATGGCGATGAAGAGAAATTCTTCGAAGAATTACATAAAGTAAAAGAATTACTTTTAACTGATATTGAAGCAATGTTCAATGGTGACCCTGCTTGTGAAAGTTATGATGAAGTTATTTTATGTTACCCAGGTTTCTATGCAATTATGGTTAATAGAATTGCTCATGCTTTATATAATTTAGGAATTAAAATTCCTGCTAGAATTTTAACTGAAGAAGCTCATTCTAAAACTGGTATTGATATTCACCCAGGTGCTACTATTGGTTCATATTTCTTTATTGACCATGGTACAGGTATTGTCATTGGTGAAACTACTATTATTGGTGATCATGTTAAGTTATACCAAGGTGTTACTTTAGGTGCATTATCTTTATCTAGAGGACAACTTTTAAAAGGTAGTAAAAGACATCCTACAATTGGTAATAACGTTACAATTTATTCTGGAGCATCAATTCTTGGTGGAGAAACTATAGTTGAAGATAACGTCACATTAGGTGCGAACGTATTTGTTACTTCTTCTGTTAGTAAATCCTCTAAGGTTGCATATAAATCATTAGATTTAACTTGTGTTCCTTTTGAAGATAAGAAATAAATATATTATTTAGTCACTTAACAAAGTGGCTTTTTATGTATCTATGCAATTTTGATTTTATATTTTATAATAAGCATAGAGGAAAAAATTATGAGTGTTTTTCAGATAATTGCACTTGTCTTACTGAGTTTAGTAATGTGTGTACACTTAGTCTTTTGCTTTCTAGATAATGAAATAGGTAGAAAGATTACTAAACCACTTTGTATTCCATCACTTATTTTACTTACTTTGTCTTTTGATATTGATGGAAGAGATGTAGCGTGGCAAGTTTATGTTGCGTTAGTTTTTGCTTTGCTTGGTGATATTTTCTTAATTGGTAGAGAAAAATCATGGGCGTTAATTACTGGAACTGGATTTTTCTCCATATGCCAAATATTTTATATTTGGACAATATTTGAAAAAGTATCTCATACTATTACTCCTTGGGGGGCGTATTTAATTACTATTTTATTAGCTTTTATTGTGTTTGTTTTAGTATTTGTATTTTCATATAAGTCACTTAAATATCTAGCGTGTGGGGCAGCTTTATATTTTGGTTTACTTGCAGAATTATTATCTGCTTTCGTGTTACTGAGTGTAAGATCTAATCCATTACTCGCGGTTGGAGGAATATGTGGAGCAGTCCTTCATATTATTTCTGATATCTTCTTAGTTTATACAATCTTTATTAATCAGAATGTTAAAAGAAGACATTTATATATTATGGGTACTTATTTAGGTGCACAAATACTAATTGTTTTATCACTTATTTTCTAATTATATAGAAAATACTGAATTAAAAATAAAAATTTGTTAAGATAGAGAAAAGCACCTTTTGTATCAATGGTGTTTTTCTTTTAAGGAGAGATGATTATATGAAGAAATCTTTACAAAAAAAATATGCAAAGCTTCTTGTTAAATCTGGTGTTAATCTTCAAAAAGGACAAGAATTAACTATTTATGCATCTATTGAAATTGCTGATTTTGTTAGATTAGTAGTAGAAGAAGCATATAAAGCAAAAGCTTCTAAAGTTTCCGTTGAATGGAATGATGAAACAATTTCTAAACTTGGAATTAAATATAGAAGCGTTGAATCTTTAGGCGAAGTTAGAGAATGGGAAAAAGCAAAGCTTCAGGATAGAGTAGACCACTTACCTGCTAGACTTTATATTGAATCTGATGATCCTGATGGAATGAAAGATGTCGACCAAGCTAAGGTTGCAAAATCTAGACAATTAAGATATCCAATTTTAAAGCCATATATCGATAAACTTAATAACAAAGAACAGTGGTGTATTGCAGGTGTTCCTGGCAAAGCTTGGGCAAAGAAGATTTTCCCTGAATTATCAACATCAAAAGCTGTTGAAAAATTATGGGAAGCTATCTTAATGACTTCACGCGTTGATGAGAATAACCCTGTTAAGAACTGGGAAGTTCATAACAAGGAATTACAAGATAGATGTAATTATTTAAATGATTTAGGTATTAAAGAATTACATTACACATCTTCTAATGGAACTGATTTAAGAGTTGGTTTATTAAAAGAATCTATGTGGTGTGGTGGAGATGAAGCGACAAATACTAAGAAGAAGGTTGTCTTCAATCCTAACATTCCTACAGAAGAAGTCTTTACTTCTCCAGACAAAACTAAAACAAATGGTATTGTATACTCTGCAAAACCTTTATCTTACCAAGGTCAATTAATCGAAAATTTCTGGGTTAAATTTGAAAATGGTAAAGCTATTGATGTTGGTGCTAGAAAAGGTGAAGAGTTACTTAGAAAAATGATCTCAATGGATGAAGGTGCTGCTTTCTTAGGTGAATGTGCATTAATTGCTTATGATTCACCAATTAATAACACTGGAATCTTATTCTTCAATACTTTATATGACGAAAATGCTTCATGTCACCTAGCTTTAGGAACAGGATTTACTAACTGTTTCAAGGGTTATGAAAATATGACTGATGAAGAAATCTACGCTAAAGGAATCAACGAATCTATGATTCACGTTGACTTTATGATTGGCTCAAAAGATTTATCAATTGAAGCAGTTACTTACGACAATAAAACAGTACAAATTTTTAAAGACGGATCCTGGGCTTTCTAATTGCTCATTAAAATCCATCTAAAAGAGGAAGATTATGAAAAACATCATTTATTTACAGTCTGGCGGACCTACAAGCGCTATTAACTCTTCATTTTTAGGAGTTATTAAATTCTTTCAAGAAAATAAAGAAGTGGGAAAATTATATGGTGCTCACTTTGGATTACAAGGTTTAATTGATGACGATTTAGTTGAAATTTCTAAATCCAAAGATTATTCTGCTTTGAAAGAATTACCTGGTGCTATTTTAGGCTCTGCAAGAATTAAACTAAATAACGATTATAACGATGATATTCATGCTCGTATCTTGGATACAATTCAAAAGCATGATATTGACTATTTATTATTTAATGGCGGTAATGATTCTATGGATACCGCGAATAAATTGAATATTTTCTTTAGAGAAAAAGGTATCAAAACTAGAGTGTTCGGTATTCCTAAGACTATCGATAATGATTTAGAAGAAACTGATCATACTCCAGGCTTTGGTTCTGCGGTCTCTTATATTAACAAATCCATTATGGAAATCTCTTTAGATATTGCTTCTTACAAAAAAGGAAGAGTAACTATTATTGAATTAATGGGAAGAGATGCTGGATGGCTTTGTGCTTCCTCATGTTTATCACAAGAATATGGACTTGGACCTGATTTAATTTATGTTCCAGAAGTTGCCTTTGATAAAGATAAATTCTTAAAAAAGGTTAAATCTATTTATGAAGAAAAAGGTAGATGCTTAGTATGTGTTTCTGAAGCATTAAAAGATGCAAATAGAGAATATATCTTTGCAGATAATACTCACGTTGATTCTTTTGGACATAAACAACTTGGTTCAGTTTCTAAAAACCTTTGCGATTTAATTTCACGTGACTTACATTATTCAACACGTCACATAGAATTTAATTTAATGCAAAGATGTGCTTCTCATATCTCATCAAAGAAAGATATTGATGAAGCTATTAACTGCGGTTATTACGCGACAAAATTCGCTTTCGAAGGCAAAGAAGGCGGAGTCATTATGGTTAGAAATAATGATAATACAATTTCTTACTCATTTGCGGATTTAAACAAGCTTGCAAATGAAGTAAAATTAATGCCAAGAGACTTCCTTAATGAAGAAGGAAATAATATCTCAGAAAAGGGAAGAGCATATTTTGAAATCTTTAAGGAAGATGATATCGTCTTACCTGTAATAGATGAATTAATGCCTAATAAATAAAAATGAAACTAATTATTGCTGAAAAACCATCACTTGCGAGAAACATTGTTGCCGCGATCGGAGATATGAAAAAAACCGACGGATATTTTTATAATGACGAATATGTTGTTACTTATGCTTTCGGTCATCTTTTCGGTTTGTACGATGTTGAAGATTATAAAGAAGAAAAGACAGAAAAGAAGTTATGGACTCTTGATGAACTTCCTTTCTATCCACCTGAATTTAAATT
>DEWM01000101.1 GCA_002363635.1 Caryophanales bacterium UBA3210
CAGAGACTTTCTTCCATCTAAAGCCGTTAGGAGCTTCGTGAACATTGAGTAGATAAGAGATACCATGTCCTGTTCCACATTTATAATCAGTTAAAGCGTCCCATACAGGTCCTCTTGCAAGAATGTCTAAGTTTTGACCATTGCAACCTTCCATAAATGTTGCTTCGGATAAATTTAACATTGATTGTAAAATTACAGTAAACCAATGTTTTTCTTCTTGTGTGATATCACCTAAAACAAATGTTCTAGTTATATCGGTAGTACCTTCATAGTAGTGTCCTCCAGAGTCGACAAGTAAAAAACCTTTTGGTTTTAATTCTACTTCATTAACTCTACTAGCAGAATAATGCATCATTGCAGCGTTTGCACCATATGCGCAGATTGTGCCAAATGATGGTTCAATATAGTTTTCTTGTTGTTCTCTTAGTCTATATAAATAATCTTCTGCAGAGACTTCTGTCATTCTTTCTTTACCAATATTATTCTTTAACCAATACATGAATTTAGTTAAGGCTACACCATCTTTGATGTGAGCAAGTTTTAAATTCTTGATTTCAGTCTTATTCTTTATCGATTTCATAAGAACGGTTGGAGATGAAACGTTAACAGATTTCGCGGAAAGATGCATGTAAAGAGAATAATTTACTTTGTTTTCATCGAGTAAAACTTTACCAGATAGTCTTTCCATTTTTTGCTCTAATTTATTGTAATCTCTAATATGAACGTTGTTTTCTTTTAAGTATGATCTTACTTCATCGGTTAATTTACTTTCATCAATGTAGAGATTTGTCTTGCTTGATTCAATTAATAGATATGATAAGAAAACTGGGTTAGAAGGAATATCATTCGCACGTAAATTTAAGACCCAAGCGATATCGTCGAGAGTAGTAATTACATGAGTTTGACAATGATTTTCTCTCATGATTTTTTTGATACGTTTAATTTTTGAAGCAGTAGTTTCACCTGCATATTTTGTAGAATCTAAAATCCATAATTTTGATTTTGGTAAGCTTGGTCTATCTTTCCAAACATCATTTACAAAGTCACAATCGATTAATTGTCCTTTGTTTTTTCTTGCCATTTCAGCATATTTTTTACCTTCAGTAATTGAGATACATTTAGCGTTAACTCCGATAGATTCGCCTGTTTTTAATGATTTAACAATTAATTCATCTAATGTAGGTGCACCAATATCACCTTGCTTGATTAATTCAATGCAAGTTCCTTCAATTTGCTTAGCAGCTTGAATCCAGTATCTACCATCTGCGAATAAATAAGCGTGTTCTTTTGTAATGAGAACAACACCTGCTGAACCAGTAAATCCACTGATGAAGACTCTTTCTTTAAAATAATCACAGACATATTCTGATGCGTGATAATCACTAGTTGGGATAATATAGGCTCCAATGTTTGTCTTAATAAGTTTATTTTGTATTATTTTGATGTTTTCATTGATCATAAGTGCCTCCTATTATTAATAAATAATATACAAATTAATTATAATACTTTATTATTATTTTAAATAGGCTTAAATACACCGATTGAGAGAGATTTTAAATTTATCTCTTGAAACCGGTTACAGTCTATTGAACATAACCATGTGTTTCGATAAAATAATATCGATAACTATTTATTGATAACAAAATAGTTAGGAGAGAGAGGTTAAATTATGAGTGATTATATTTCATCAAATACAATGAAAAGATTACCATTCTATCTTGAATATTTACTCAAGATCAGAGATGAAGGTATTGTTAACGTATCTTCTAAAGCTATCGCGGTCGCTTTGAATCTTGGCGAAGTTCAAGTTAGAAAAGATTTAGCATCTATTTCTAAGAATGGACGTCCAAAGATCGGCTACGAAATTAATTCTTTAATCGGTGACTTACAAAAGTTCCTCGGTTACAAAGATTTAACTGATGCAGTTATCTTTGGTGCAGGTAAACTTGGTACAGCTTTACTTGATTACAACGGCTTTGAAGAATGTGGATTAAATGTTTTAATGGCATTTGATTCAAATCCAAAGAAAGCGGGTAAATCGGATTCCGGAAAGCCTATTTACACACTTGATGAACTACCAATGATTGCTAAGTCAATGAATATTTCAATTGCTATCATTGCAGTTCCTGCTCAACATGCTCAAGAAGTATGTGATATAATCGTCGAAAATGGTATTAAAGCAATTCTAAACTTTGCTCCAGTTCATTTAGATGCACCAAAAGACGTCATAATTAAAAATGAAAATTTAGCTTATTCGCTCGCATTGTTATCTATTGAGTTAAAAGCTAAAAAATAAAAGTTATTAAAAACTAACGGGAGAAAAACACATGGGAAAACAAGTTATCGATAGCGTTGAAAAGTTAGAAGAAGCTATCAAAAGAGTTAAAGAAGCTCAAGCAATTTTTGCTACTTATTCACAAGAACAAGTAGACAAGATTTTCTTAGCAGCTGCAACTGCTGCTAATGAAGCTAGAATTCCTCTAGCAAAACTTGCAGTTGAAGAAACTGGCATGGGGGTTGTTGAAGATAAGGTTATTAAGAACCACTTCGCATCAGAATATATCTACAACAAATATAGATATACAAAGACATGCGGTGTCTTAGAAGAAGACAAAGAGTATGGTATTAAGAAAATTGCTGAACCTATTGGTGTAGTTGGTGCAGTTATTCCAACAACTAACCCAACTTCTACAGCAATCTTCAAAACATTAGTTTGTTTAAAGACAAGAAATGGTATCATCATTTCACCTCATCCTAGAGCAAAGAAATCAACAACAGAAGCAGCTAGAATTGTCTTAGAAGCAGCAGTTAAAGCTGGTGCTCCAGAAGGCATTATTGATTGGATTGACGTTCCTTCACTTGAAATGACAAATTTACTTATGAAGGAAGCAGATATCATTTTAGCTACTGGTGGACCTGGTATGGTTCACGCTGCTTATTCATCAGGTAAACCAGCACTTGGTGTTGGTGCAGGTAATACTCCTGCTATCATTGATGATTCAGCAGATATTGTTTTAGCAGTTAACTCTATCATCCATTCAAAAACATTTGATAATGGTATGATTTGTGCTTCTGAACAATCAACAATTGTTTTAGACAAAGTATATGCAGCAGTCAAAAAAGAATTTAAAGCAAGAGGCTGCTACTTCTTAAACGAAGAAGAAAAAGAAAAAGTAAGAAAAACTATCCTCATTAATGGCGGTTTAAACGCAAAGATTGTTGGCCAAAAGGCTTACACAATTGCTAAACTTGCAGGCGTAGAAGTCCCAGAAACTACAAAGATCTTAATTGGTGAAGTTGATTCAGTTGAATTAAGCGAAGAATTCGCACACGAAAAATTATCACCAGTTCTTGCTATGTATAAAGCAAAAGACTTTGAAGAAGCTGTTTCAAAAGCTGAAAGATTAATTGCAGATGGTGGTTATGGCCATACTTCTTCTTTATATATCAATGTCTTAACTGGACAAGATAAGATTGCTGTTTTCCAGGAAAAGATGAAAACTTGCCGTATTTTAATTAATACTCCTTCTTCACAAGGCGGTATTGGTGATTTATACAACTTTAAACTTACACCTTCATTAACACTTGGTTGTGGTTCTTGGGGAGGTAACTCTGTAAGTGAAAACGTTGGCATTAAGCATTTATTAAACATCAAAACTGTTGCTGAAAGGAGAGAAAATATGCTTTGGTTTAAAGCACCTCAGAAGGTTTACCTCAAAAAGGGTTGTATCCCTGTTGCATTAGAAGAATTAAAATACGAATTAGGCAAAAAGAGAGCATTTATTGTTACTGATAACTTCTTATATCATCATGGTGCTCTTGATCCAATTACAAAGAAATTACAAGAACTTGGTATTGAATATACATGTTTCTATGATGTAGAACCAGATCCATCTCTTGAATCCGCTCAAAAGGGTGCAGCATTAATGACTACATTCCAACCAGATTGCATTATCGCAGTTGGTGGTGGCTCTGCTATGGACGCTGGTAAAATTATGTGGGTTTTATATGAACACCCAGAAGCAGATTTCAAAGATATGTCTATGAGATTCTGTGATATTAGAAAGAGAATTTACCAATTCCCTAAAATGGGTGAAAAAGCATACTTCATTGCTATTCCTACTTCATCAGGTACAGGTTCAGAAGTTACACCATTCGCTGTTATTTCAGAAGGTACACATAAATATCCTTTAGCAGACTATCAATTATTACCAAATATGGCAATTGTTGATGCAGACATGATGATGACTGCTCCTAAAGGTTTAACAGCAGCTTCTGGTATTGATGCTATTTCACATAACTTGGAAGCTTTAGTTTCTGTTATGTCTACAGAATTTACAGATGGTTTAGCGATTGAATCATTAAGAACAATCTTTGATTATTTACCAAAGTGTTATGACAATGGCTTAACAGATGCATTTGCTAGAGAAAGAATGGCTAATGCTGCTACTATGGCAGGTATGGCATTCGCTAATGCATTCCTTGGTATTGTCCACTCACTCGCACATAAACTTGGTGCATATCACCACTTACCACACGGTTTCTGCTGTGGCTTAGTCTTACCTTACGTAATGCGTTTCAATGCATGCAGTGTTCCTACAAAGATGGGTACATTCCCACAGTATGACCACCCACGTACACTTGAAAAATATGCTTCAGTTGCTAGAGCATTAGGCTTAGGTGGCAAGAATGATGAAGAATCATTTGAAAACTTACTTGCTAAAGTAAAAGAAATTGAAGCATACGTTGGTATGAAACCAACTATTAAAGATTACGGAATCTCTGAAGAAGACTTCCTTGCAACACTTGATCAAATGAGTGAAGATGCATTCGATGATCAGTGTACAGGTGCTAACCCAAGATATCCTTTAATTTCAGAAATGAAAGAACTCTATAAGATGGCATATTATGGTGAAGACTATAAGAACCACGATCCAAAGAAAATTTGGTAATAGTGTTATAATATAAATAAGGGAGAAATAAATTATGACAGAAAAGAAAGTTCTTGCAGAAAGAAATACTAAAATTATTTATCGTGAAGGCGATAAAGTAATTAAGACATTCAATGACCAATATACAAAGGCTGAAGTTTTAAATGAAGCTTTAAATGCTTCAAGAGTTGAAGAATCAACAAACCTTAATGTTCCAAAGATTTTAGGTGTTAATACTATTGATGGTAAATGGTCAATTACATCTACATATATCGAAGGCAAATCTTTAGCAGATTTAATTAAAGAAAATCCAAATAAAGTTGATGCTTATTTAGATTTACTTGTTGATTTACAACTTAAAGTTCAATCTTGCAGAGTTCCTCTTTTAACTAACTTAAGAGATAAATTCAATAGAAAGATTGATGAATGCAATTTAGACCCAGTAGTCAAATATGACTTACATACACGTATTGAAGGTGCTCCAAAACATAATAAATTATGTCATGGTGACTTTAGACCTTCTAACGTTATCATTACTAGCGATGGTACTCCATATATCTTAGACTGGTCACATGCTACTCAAGGTAATGGCTCTGCTGATGCTGCTAGAACATATTTAGTCTTATGCTTATCACATGGTGAAGAATTCGCTAATAAGTATTTAGAGTTATTTGTTAATAAATCAGGTATTGCAAAAGCTACTATCCAAAGATGGTTACCAGTAGTTGCAGCATCTCAAACAGTTAATAAGAAAGCTAGAAAAGAAGAATTAGAATTCTTAATGAGATGGGTCAACGTTGTTGATTACGAATAATAATTAATATAGGGCACTAGGTTACTAGTGCTCTTTTTGAATATAAGAAATATTATAAAATTAAACATTGTTGAAAAAAATGGAGAAGATATTGATTCTAGTGGAGGATTAACTCCTATGGAATCTATGTTTCCAAATAGAAGAGTAATTCATGGAGTGTCTATATCCGAAGGTGATGAGTATTTATTCCCAAATATGATTTTTATGGATGAAATTTCATAATTACATTTAAAAAAGATGTGGATAAATATAGTTTCTTATGATTCATTTGCTCTTTAGGTATTTAAAGAGCATCTTTTTAATGATAAAATTAGTTATGCAACCGTTAGTTGCGTCACTTTCAACCTAAAATTGGTGGTGGCAACTTGGCCGCAACCAGTATGATGTAAGTATCGAAAGGGTGGCATTAATATGAATTTAGAAATTGCAAATAGATTACAAGAATTAAGAAAGAAAAATGGATATTCTCAAGAAGAACTTGCTAGTAAACTTGGTGTTTCAAGACAAGCAGTTAGTAAATGGGAAAGAAGTGAATCTTCTCCAGATACTGATAATTTAATTTGTTTAGCACAGTTATATGGAGTTTCTTTAGATGAATTATTAAAGACTGATAAATCAATTGAAGAAATCGCTAGTGAAAACCAAAAAAAATTAGATGAAGAACCTGTTGAAGATCCTAAAGAAGATTTAAAAGATGAATATCGTAAAGAAGTTATTCATGCTGTTGAAGGCGCAACTGCTTTTATGTCGGTTATCGGTTATTTATTAATTGGATTTATTACTGGTGATTGGGGAAGAGGATGGGTTATCTTCTTTGCGCTTCCTATCATCCCTACATTTGTTGAAGCTATTATAAATAGAGATGCTAATCGTTTCGCGTTCCCTGTTTTAGTAACTGCAATTTACCTTATTTTAGGAATGTATGAAGTTCCATGGGGATGGCATCCAGGATGGGTTATTTTCT
>DEWM01000033.1:0-6546 GCA_002363635.1 Caryophanales bacterium UBA3210
TTCTTCAGACATACCATTGATTTGCTGGAATTCTTCATATGATAAACCAGCATCTTCAATCTTCTTCTTATCATCTGCAAGGATTGCTGCTTCTTCATCTTCAACCATAGATGCAGGGATTTCAACTGTTGCGTTGTTAACTGCTTTCATGATGATTTCGTTTAATGCTTCATTCTTTGCTTCTTGTTCTTTTCTTGCTTGAACTTGTTTCTTAGCGAATTCTTTGAATGATGCTTCATCTTTAACATCTTTGTTATCAAGTTCTGCAAAGAAGTCTTCGTTTAATTCAGGAACTACTTCTTCTTTAACATCGTTACATGTTACTTCGAATTGAGCTTTCTTACCCTTTAATGATTCAACATAGTTTTCTGGGAATGTAACATCGATAACTTTTGTTTCACCAGCTTTGATGCCTACTAATTGATCTTCAAAACCTGGGATGAATGCGTTAGAACCTAATTTGAGTTCATATGCTTTTGCGCTTCCGCCATCAAATTTTTCTCCGTCAACTTTGCCAACGAAGTCAATGATAACTGTGTCGCCCTTCTTAGCAGCACCTTCTTTAACTACTGAATATGCGTGGTCTTTTTGGATTTCTTCCATTCTTGCTTTAACATCTGCTGCAGAAACTTTAACTTCTTTTAATGCAACGTTTAAGCCTTTGTACTGACCAAGTTTAATTACTGGTGGTAAGTAGAATGAAATAACTGCTTCAAAGCCATTTTCATCAACTTTCTTAATGTCTAATTTTGGTTGAGAGAAAACTTGTAATTTTTCTTCTTCAACTGCTTTAGCAAATTCAGCATTTGCAACATTATATAAAGCTTCTGTGTAAACAGCAGAGAGGTTAACTCTTGCTCTTACCATATCTGCAGGTACGTGACCTGGTCTAAAGCCCTTGACTGTAACTTTGCTTGCAGCCTTGTTGTATTCCTTCTTAGTAGCCTTTTCCCATGCTTCTTTTTCAGATTTGATAGTAACTTCTACTAATAAGTTTTCTTTCTTTGTTGTTTTTGTACTCATTTTATTACTTTTCCTCCATAAAAAATCGATACGTTTAAGATTATATCTTAATATAAAAAACCTTTCAATATCAAAAATAATTAATCTTTAACAATCTTATAAAATTCATTAAATAAATCACTTACCTCTTGCTCTTCTTTATCATAGTCAAAGGCAATTTGTTCTAGAGAGCACTCTTCACCATAGAACTTGCAAGCAACTGCAGATAAAACATGAGCAACGTATTCTAAATCTTCATTTTCTAAATAATCATATGGGAAAGATTTAATTACAACATTGTTTAAGCATTCAATAGTCGCGTTCATAATATCATTAGGAAGCTCAATATCTTTAGTAATGATTTCTTTAATTTCTTTATAACTATCTTTTTCAAATGGTGCTTCTAAAGAAGCAGGTAAGATAGAAAAGACTCTATTTCCCCTTTTAATTTTAACTTCACTAGTAACACCTTGGTCCATCAAAATAAATAACGCTAAAGTCTTGTATTTATATTTGATATCAGACATCAAGAAATCCTCAATAATGTCCATATATTCACGGATATTTAGTCCTGATAAATGTTGACATGCTGCAGCAATATTTTCTTCATTAGAGGAGAATAATGCTTTTCTAATATCTTCTTTAGTAACTTCGTGTTTTTCCTTACTATAAGCCTTAGTTACTTCATCTTTTAAGGTATTTAAAAGTTCTTCAACTTCCATAGAAATATAAGGCATAGATTTATATTTTTCGACCACTTGAAGAACCTTGTCAGGTCTTTCTTGACTCGCATAATAATTAACATGCATGGAGATAAATTTAACAGGATCTACTTTAAGTAAATCTAAGTTATTATCGATGAAGAATTCAACTTCCTCATCGTTTTGTTTATCCATAATGCTTAATAATTCATTAAATTTATCCATTTTATTCACTCCTTAAAGCAATTACTGGATCTCTAGTTGAGGCAATTCGAGAAGGAATTAATCCTGCAATAAAGGATAGTAAGATTGAAATAATTATAAGTATTAGACCACCTTGCCAAGGTAAAACTGCAACGTTACCGATTTGAGCAAGACTATTAATAATAAGGTTAATTGGAATATCAATGATTACGCAGAAAACGACCCCAATAACGCCTGATAATAGGCCAATAAAAATAGTTTCAGCATTGAAGATATTACTTACATCAGATTTAGATGCACCAAGTGAACGTAAGATACCAATTTCTTTAGTTCTTTCAAGAACTGAAATATATGTGATAATAGCAATCATAATTGATGAAACAATTAATGAAATAGAGACAAAGCCAATTAAGACATAGGTGACTGCATTTAAAATAGTAGAAATAGAACTCATCATAACGCCTACATAGTCAGTATATGTAATTGGTTGTTCTGTATGATAAGTATTATAGACATCAATTGCACTTACTATATTATCTTTATCTTGGAATGATTTTGGATAAATAGAAATTGCAGAAGGTTCATCTAAAGAACAAACTTCTAACTTTTCTTCTAAAGCACTATAAGTAGTATATTGAGCAAGTTCATTTTTATAATATTGGCTATAAGCATATTCTTCACCTGCATTATATGCGTCTTCAATAGGCATAGGTCTAGATGAAGGAAATCCTGCTGGTAAGCCAGAGAAAGTGGCAACTAATGCTAAATATTTTGGACTAATTCCATCAACATATTTTTCTTTAAATGATGATAATGTACCTACATCATAAACAGCATTATAGAAATCATCTAACGAATGATAATCTGTATATAATTCATTATTTCCGTCAGTAGTATACATAAACTGTAGACTTTCTAAATTAATATTGCCTAGTCCATTTCCTGCGATTTTATTTAATGTATCCGTAATAGAATTCTTAAAATAATTCTTTATAGCTTTATTGTTAAAATCTTGTTCTTTTAAGGCTCTTTCTTCACTAGATAAAGTATTTAAATAATACTGAGCTTTTTCTTTATAAGTTTTATTATCAGTAACAAATGGTAGACCAGTAATTAAAGAAATATCATCTTTTAATTTTTCTTGTTCTACATAGAATTTAGTTAATTTGTTTTGTTTAATTAATTCTTGAGTTAATAAAGGTGAATAAACAATTGGAGTAGAAATGCTTGACGCCGCGATATTTTCTTTTTTCTTAATAATACCGACAACTTTTAAATCAATGCCTTCGTTATAAACATCAATAATTCCCTTAGTTTCTAATTTATTATCATATAATTTATAAGTTTCACCATCATATACAACACTTCTATCTTCTGATTCTTCATATAAAGATGAAGGTAAAACTAATTTGTAAGATAAATTTAAAATATCTGAATAATTAATAGGTTCAACTTCTCTATTAACGATAGGTTGGTCTTTATTCGCAATTAATTCAGTAAAGTTACCACCTAGTCCTAGTCCATAATATGAATAATCAGTAATATTACCTTTATCATCTAAAACAAATAAAGCTTCATTATAAGAAGTTGGTAATTTACCTGAAACTAGGTCATATTGAGAAGATAATAAGTCTTCATTATAAAGTCCACTTCCATCTACATTTGGTAAAAGTTCTCCAAACATATTAGAATCAATTCCCATCATAGATAATAATGAAGAAGATACTCCAGTTCCCATCACGCTACTTGCAGAAAGGGAAGTAACTGAAGAAGGATTAACTTGTAAATATGAATCAGTATGAGTAGAAGGATAAGTATATTTATAATAAGCATAAACATTCATATCATAAGAATATTGAATAGAAGTAGATCCATCTAAAATATCTTTTCTTGCTTTCTTTAATTTTTCATCTTCAATATTTTCGTTTTCTAAGAATTTTTTAAAGCCAACTAAATCATTCTCTTTAGTACTAGAAGAACTATTAGCAAGTGTAGATTTTAAAGAATCAGTAACACCAACTTGGTTCTCACCTGGATTTCCTTGAACATGAAGATCATTATTCATTCTCATAACTTTAGATAAATCTACAGAAGTTTTTTGAAGAGTTAAAGGATATGAAGATAAAGTATCTTCTTGAACATTATTAATATAAACCTGGAAACCAGATGACATTGATAAAATTAAAGCAATACCAATAATACCAATAGAACCTGCAAAAGCAGTTAAGAATGTTCTAGCTTTCTTTGTTAATAAGTTTCTAAAAGATAATCCAAAAGCAGTTTTAAGGCTCATTCTAGCCTTTTTTTGAGCTTTTTTAGGCTTATTCTCATTATTTATCGTTTCTTTATTTAAAGTTTTTGAAACTTCTTCTATAGAAGGCTCATAAGGATTGTTATCTCCTTCAAGTAGCCCGTCTGCCAGTTTAACAATACGAGTAGAATATTCTTTAGCAAGATCTGGGTTATGAGTAACCATAATAACAAGTCGATCTTTACTAATTTCTTTAAGAATATCCATAACTTGTACGGAAGTAGAAGTATCAAGAGCACCTGTAGGTTCATCTGCTAAAATGATTGTAGGATTATTGACAATAGCACGAGCAATCGCTACACGTTGCATTTGACCACCTGATAATTGGTTAGGTCTCTTTTTTAATTGATTACCTAAACCTACTTTATTTAAAGCGTCAATTGCTTTTTGTCTTCGTTCCGCCTTGCTTACACCAGATAAAGTTAAAGCTAGTTCAACGTTGCCAAGAACGCTCTGATGAGGAATTAAATTATATGATTGGAAAATGAAACCAATTTTATGGTTACGATAATTATCCCAATCTCTATCTTTATAATTTTTAGTAGAAACTCCATCAATTATTAAGTCACCATCAGTATAACGATCAAGACCACCAATAATGTTTAGCAAAGTTGTTTTACCGCATCCTGATTGACCAAGAATAGAAACAAATTCACTTTGTCTAAAAGATAAAGTTATTCCTTTTAAAGCGTGTACTGTATTATCTTCAGACACATAATCTTTTAATATATTTTTTAGTTGCAACATAATAGTCACCTCAATTTAACTTTAGAGTAATTTATTGTAATAAACAATAAAAAACGAAAAAAAGGTAGGAGAATTCCTCCTACCCTCTAATTTTTGACTATTAAAGCCAATAATTACATTGATTCGTGAATAGTTCTTGAGATAACTTCGTCTTGTTGTTCTTTTGTTAATTTGATGAAGTTAACTGCGTAACCAGAAACTCTGATTGTGAGTTGTGGATACTTTTCAGGATGTGCCTGAGCATCAAGTAATGTTTCTCTGTTAAAGACATTGACGTTTAAGTGGTAACCGTTGTCACCAACATATGCGTCTAACATATTTACTAAGTTATTTACTCTGTTTTCGCTTGCCATTTTAGTAGCCTCCTAATTAATCATCTTTACCTAAAGATTGTGGTGTGATTGAGAATGTATTTGAAATACCATCTCTTGAGTATTCGTAAGGGAGTTTTGCAACTGATTCAAGGGAAGCTAATGCGCCGTTTGAATCTCTACCGTGCATTGGGTTAGCACCTGGTGCTAAAGGTTCACCAGCTTTTCTTCCATCAGGTGTTGTACCTGTCTTCTTACCATAAACAACGTTAGATGTAATTGTTAAAATTGACATTGTTGGGATTGAACCACGGTATGTGTGATGTTTTCTGATCTTTTGCATGAATGTCTTAACAAGCCATACAGCAATCTGGTCAACATCATCATTGTTGTTACCATACTTAGGGAAATCGCCTTCAACTCTGAAGTCTGTGATAATACCAAATTCATTTCTGATTGGGTAAACTTTTGCATATTTAATAGCTGATAATGAGTCAACACAGCATGATAAACCTGCAATACCTGTTGCGAAGTATCTAGTAACTTCTGTATCATGTAATGACATTTCTAATGCTTCGTAAGAATATTTATCGTGCATATAGTGGATTAAGTTTAATGTATTGACGTAAAGGCCTGCTAACCATTCCATCATATCATCGAACTTCTGCATAACTTCGTTATAATCAAGTGGTCCATCACCAAGAACTGGAGCGTATCTAGGTCCAACCTGGAATGGCTTACCGTCTTTTGTTAATGTGACTTCGTCGACACCACCGTTTAATGCGTATAATAATGTTTTTGCTAAGTTAGCTCTAGCACCGAAGAACTGCATATCTTTACCAACTCTCATACATGAGACACAGCATGCGATACAGTAGTCATCACCCATTAATGGTCTCATTAAATCATCTGATTCATATTGGATTGATGATGTATCGATTGAGATACCAGCACAGAATTTCTTCCATTCTGTTGGTAAGTTCTTTGACCATAAAACAGTCATATTTGGCTCAGGTGCTGGACCTAAGTTCTTTAATGTATGAAGCATACGGAATGAAGTCTTTGTAACTAAAGTTCTTCCATCAACACCCATACCACCGATTGATTCAGTTACCCATGTTGGGTCGCCTGAGAATAATTCGTTGTATGACTGGATTCTCATGAACTTAACAATTCTTAACTTCATAACGAAGTGGTCAATGATTTCTTGTGCTTCTTCTTCTGTTAATCTGCCTTCAGCGAAATCTCTTTCGAAGTAGATATCAAGGAA
>DEWM01000033.1:6669-10415 GCA_002363635.1 Caryophanales bacterium UBA3210
ACAGCTTCTCTAGCTGTTGTAGCAGGTTTTGTAATATCGATGCCGTATCTTGCAGCTTGTGCAGCAAGTGCCTTTAATGCTTTGATCTGTTCAGCGATTTCTTCTCTGATCTGGATTTTTGCATCTGTCATTTCGCCATCGTATTCTGCTTTGTCTTCTGTCTTTTTAGCGATTAAGTAGTCTGTACCGTATAAAGCAATTCTTCTGTAGTCGCCGACAATTCTACCACGGCCATATGTATCTGGTAAGCCAGTTAAGATGTGAGCAGTTCTAGCATGTCTCATTTCTGGAGTATATGCATCAAATACACCGTCGTTATGTGTTTTTCTATAGTTAAAAATGTTTCTTGTTTCAGGATCAATTGTGTAGCCGTACATTTGTAAAGCTTGTTCAGCCATCTTGATACCACCGAAAGGCATTAAAGCTCTCTTGAATGGTTTATCTGTTTGTAAACCAACGATCTTTTCTAAAGACTTATCGATGTAGCCAGGTTCGTGTGAGTTAACTGTTGAGATAATCTTTGTATCTGCATCGTAGACACCGCCTCTAGCTCTTTCTTCTTTAGATAAATCCATGATATCAGCCCAAAGTTTTTTTGTTGCTTCTGTTGGACCTGCTAAGAATGAACCATCACCTTCATATGGTTTGTAGTTAACCTGAATGAAGTCTCTTACGTTGATTTCGTCATTTGACCATTTACCTGGAACGAAACCTTCCCATTGTTTAAAAAATTCCATTTTAAATTTCCCTTCTTATATCATCGAGTTTTGCATCTAACCAGATACTTAAGATTTCCTCGATTTGAAACCCTCTTGATCTTGCTTTTTCTACTCCATCTTTTGCAATGATGATTGTAGGTAAAGTATCGACCTTAAAACGTTCAATTATTTCTCTATTCTTGTCTTCGACTTCAATATGTAATAATTCAACGTCGCTGTATTGACTGACCAATCTATGAAGGATTGGCATTAGAGTAATGCAGTTAGCACAAGAATCTCCTGAAAACTCGATAACTTTAATTCCTGTAAAATCCATCTACATTTCTCCTCTCAATATTTTTTGTGCCCAAACTGTTTGTTCTTTAGTAGGAGGCTCAACTCCTTCTAAAGGATAAGGTATGCCAAGTTTTTGGTATTTAACAACTCCCATTGTGTGATAAGGTAAAACTTCTACTTTATCAACAGTCTTGAGAGTTTCGATATACTTTCTTGTTTCCCTTAAGTATTTTTCATCTAATGTGTATCCAGGAACTAGAACATGTCTAATCCACATGTGTACGCCTTTATCTGATAAATACTTACCAAAAGCAAGTACGCCTTTATTAGATTTGCCAACATATTTCTTATGAACTTCATCGTCGATATGTTTGATATCTAACAGGACAAGATCAGTATACTTAATAAGCTCGTCATACTTTTGTGAGTTTGTCACATCATCTTCTTTAAAGCACGCTCCGGATGTGTCGAGGCAAGTAGAAATACCTTTACTCTTGAGTTTCTTAAAAAATTCAATTAAGAAATCCATTTGTACAGTAGGTTCTCCTCCCGAAACAGTTACACCGCCGTTATTTCCGTAATATGACTTGTACTTAAGCACCATATTAACTAGTTCATCACTAGAATATCTTTTTGCACCTTCTTGAGTCCAAGTATCTGGATTATGGCAGAACATACATCTAAATGGGCAACCTTTAAGGAATATAACAAACCTAATTCCAGGTCCGTCAACTGTTCCAAATGACTCAAATGAATGTACTAACGCGTCCATAGTGTCCTCCTAAAGCGAGTTAGATTATATCTAATATGTCAACCGATAACAACATTATTAGTGAAAGAAAGTTATGAAAGGGCTATCATTTTTAAGAATATTCAACAAATTGTGCGCTAAGTACTAAATTGTTAATGCGTTCAAAATTCTTTTATTATTTTCTGCCAATTTCACTCTAAAGATTAGAAGGTCGAACTATGATTAATACATAAATTGTTTTTTCTACTCTGAATAAGCTTATTCGTGTTAGTCTAATTAATATCAACCTCCTTGACTTTAAGATACGATATAAAAGTTTAACTGCCAAGGCATTATCTATATCATTTATGACACTATTTATGTCATTTCTAAGTTTTTAGATGTTTTTGATAGTTTTTCTTTCACTTAATAATACAATCTCAATTTAATATTCCTAATGCTTTGTATTGTTCTTTGTGCTACAAGAAATAATTTAAGTTATACTTTTTTGTCATAAATTTTCTTTACAAACATGTTTTTTACATAAATTGTTACCATTATCATTATTTGTTTCATAAAATATTACTTATTAAAAATATCAATTAGATTATCAAAAAAGGCTAATTTTAGCATCAATTTTAATGTTTGTTACAAAAGCAAAGTATTTATATCGATAATGTATTGAAATAAATTGCATATTTATTAAATAAATATAGTGTGTTATCATATTTTCGTTAAAGGAGATTATTTATGATATTATTTAGATCTTTAGGTCGTAGACATTTAGATGGTCATAAAGAGTTATCAAAACATTCTGATATCATCACATTATCTTCTAAGGCAGGAGCAAAGGTATACTATCCAACTTTCTCTCCAAATAACAAGCCAATGAACGTACTTGTTAAACCAGGAGATAAAGTCAAAGTAGGTCAAAAGATCATGGAAAGAACTGATTTCTATGTTCCTATCTACTCTTCAGTATCTGGTACTGTTTTAGCAGATGAAAATGTCTTGTCCGCACAAATCGGTAGACAAATCAAGCACCTTGTCATCGAAAATGATGGTCTAGACGAACTTGCTGAACCTTTAAAAACTGTAAATTTAGATTCTTCAAAAGAAGAAATCTTTGCAGCAATTAAAGAAGCTGGTCTAGTCGGTATGGGTGGAGCAGGATTCCCTACATACATTAAGTACCAGAATCCTAAAGGAATTGACACCTTACTTGTCAATGGTGTTGAATGTGAACCATTCATCACAACAGACTTCATAACTATGAGTAAAGAAGTTGAATTCTTACTTACTGGTTGTGAATTATTAATGAAAGCTTCAGGAGCTTCAAAAGCTATTATTGCTATTAAAGTTCATAAAGATGAACAAAGAGATGCAATTAAAGCTCAATTAGATGCTCATCCTCATATTTCATTAGTAGAAGTTCCAGATGTTTACCCAATGGGTTGGGAAAGAGCCTTAATTAAGCAAGTAATCAAGAAAGAATATAATCGTTTACCTGCAGAAGCAGGAGTAGTTATAAATAACGGTCAAACTGTTCTCTCTCTAGGTAAAGTTTTAACTACAGGTAGAACTGTTGCAGATAGAACTGTCACAGTCTCAGGTGATGCAGTTAAACATCCTGCTAACGTCGTATGTAAAATCGGTACACTAGCTTCTGAATTAATTGAAGCATGTGGAGGTTATGTTGGTGGTCAAACTACATTAATTCCAGGTGGACCAATGACAGGAAAAGCTCAAACAAGCGACAAATTCCCTATCATTATGCAAATGGGCGCTTTAACTATCCTTAAATATAAAGAATATAAAGAAGAACCATGTTTAAGATGTGGTTCATGTACTGCACATTGCCCTGCAGGACTTCAACCTGTCGAAATTAGAAATGCTCATAAATTAAAAGACACAGAAAGAATGATTAAATTAAACGTTATGGACTGTGTTTCTTGTGGTTTATGTTCATATTCTTGCCCTTCTCACATTGAGCTTACTAAGACAATGGATATGGCAAAGAC
>DEWM01000017.1 GCA_002363635.1 Caryophanales bacterium UBA3210
AGATAAGATGGAACAAGAAGTTCTTTCTTATATGAAAAATAGAGAAGAAGAAGCTAAAGAAGAAGCTGAAGCAAAAGCAAAAGACATCTTAGGTCTTGCTATTGATAAATATTCTCAAGAAGTTGTTTCAGAAAGAACAGTCTCATCAGTTGCTTTACCTTCAGACGAAATGAAGGGAAGAATCATTGGTAGAGAAGGTAGAAACATTAGAACACTCGAACAGATGCTTGGTGTTGATATCATTATTGATGATACTCCAGAAGTCATCACTGTTTCTTGCTTTGACCCAATTAGAAGAGAAACAGCTAGACTTGCTTTAGAATTATTAATTAAAGACGGTAGAATTCAACCAGGTAGAATTGAAGAAGTAGTTGAAAAAGCAAAGGCTGAAGTTGCTAAATCAATTCACGAAGCTGGTATTAATACAGCATTCAATTTAGGCTTACCAAGAATTAACAAAGAATTACTCGATTATATCGGAAGACTTAAATACAGAACTTCATATGGACAAAACGTTCTTGACCATTCAATTCAAGTCGCTCACTTATGTGGAATTATGGCTAGTGAACTTGGTCTTGATGTTAAGCTCGCTCAAAGATGTGGCTTATTACATGATGTCGGTAAATCATGTGATTTTGAAATGGAAGGATCACATATTGAACTTGGCGTTAGACTTGCTAAAAAGTATGGTGAAGATGACATTGTTATTAACGCAATTGAAGCTCACCATGGCGAAGTTGAAGCTAAGTCAGTTTATGCACATTTAGTTATTGCAGCAGATACATTATCAGCAGCAAGACCTGGTGCAAGATCTGAAACATTAGAAAATTACATCAAGAGACTTGAAGACTTAGAAGCAATTTGTAAGTCATTTGATGGAGTTAAAAACTCATTTGCAATGCAATCAGGTAGAGAATTACGTGTTATGGTAGAACCAGACAAAGTTAATGACCTCGATGCTTACAAGATGGCACGCGAAATTAAGGATAAGATTGAACAAACTATGACATATCCTGGTCAAATTAAGGTCGCTGTCATTAGAGAATTACGCGCAGAAGAAACTGCAAAATAAAACTTATTTTTAATGGGGAGACATGTATGTGTCTCTCTTTGCTTGTTTTAAGGAGGTAAAAATGGACATACTTTTTATCGGTGATATCGTTGGTAAATTAGGTAGAGAAGTCGTAAATAAGATGATTGATGAAATCACTTCATCACGTCCTATTGACTTTATTATTGCCAATGGTGAAAACGCGACTCATGGTAAAGGATTAATTGAATCTCACTTTAATTATTTAGTAGATTCAGGTATTGATGTAGTCACTTTAGGTAACCATTATGCTGCAAAAAGAGAAATCTTTAAGTACATTGATTCTTACGATAATTTGATTAGACCGAGTAACCTCCACGACTCAATTCCAGGGGTTGGCACAAATATTTTTAACTGCAATGGTGTAAAGATTAGAGTTACTAATATGCTTGGTAGAGTCTATATGTCTGATTTAGTTAAAAACCCATTTGATGATTTACAAAGAATTATTAATGAGGAAGAAAAAGCAGATATCCATATCGTTGATTTCCATGCAGAAGCTACTGGAGAAAAATATGCTTTAGCATATGCTTTCGATGGTCAAATCAGCGCATTGATTGGAACTCATACACATGTTCAAACTGCAGATGCTAGAATCCTTGAAAAAGGCACTGGTTATATGTCAGATGTTGGTATGTGCGGACCTTATAACGGAATCCTTGGTACAAGAAAAGAAGATGTCATCAATAAATCTTGGACAGGTATTCCTACAGTATTCAATACTGTGGAAGAAGATGATGCAGTATTCTCTGCAGTAATCTTAAAATTTGATGATGGTACAAATGAATGTATTGGTTTAGAACCAGTTTATAAAGTAGTAAGTTATCAAGATTTAAATGATGACGATGAAGAAGAGGAGTAATTATGGCAAAGAAATTAAAAATTGAATCTTTACCTGATTTAAAAGAAGCTGCAAGAAGAAACTTAAAGGAAGCAACAGTTTTCTCAAAAGAAGATATTGTCATTCCTTCAAGACTTAAAATGCTTGCGCAAGGTAAGAAATATTTCGTAAGAACTTATGGATGTCAGGCTAACGTTGTTGACTCAGAAAATATCGAAGGTATTTTACTTGAAATCGGTTATACAAAGGTTGATGATCCACTTGATGCTGATATTGTTATTTTAAATACATGTGCAGTTAGAGAAAACGCTGAAGATAAAGTTTTCGGTGAAGTCGGTGCTTTAAAGAGATTAAAGAATGAAAACCCAGATGCTCTCATTGCAATTTCAGGTTGTATGACTCAAGAACCACATATTGTTGAAATGATTAAGAAGAAATATCCTCAAGTTGATATTTGTTTCGGTACACATAACATCAATAGATTACCTCAATTAATTTTACGTTCAATTGAACAACATATTCGTATTATTGAAGTCTTCTCTAAAGAAGGTGAAGTTATCGAACATATTCCAACACATAGAGAAGATAGAATCAAAGCATTCGTCAATATTATGTATGGATGTAATAAATTCTGTACATACTGTATTGTTCCTTATACAAGAGGTAAAGAACGTTCAAGAAAGATGGAAGACATCTTAGATGAATGTAAGAAGCTTGTTGAAGAAGGATATATGGAAATCACTTTACTTGGCCAAAACGTCAACGCTTATGGACAAGATTTAAATTTAGGATATGACTTTGCAGATTTACTTGAAGAAGTCGCTAAACTTGGTATTCCTAGATTAAGATTTACTACTTCTCATCCTTGGAACTTCACAGATGATATGTTTAAGGCTATTGCAAAATATCCAAACATCATGCCTTATATTCATTTACCATTACAATCAGGTTCTGATGAAATCTTAAGAAAGATGGGTAGAAGATATACTCAAGCTGAATATTTAGATCTTGTTAGAAGATTAAGAGAAATCATTCCTAATGTTGCCTTATCAACAGATATTATTGTTGGTTTCCCTAACGAAAGTGATGAGGACTTTGAAGAAACATTAAAAGTAGTTAGACAAGCTAACTATGATTCAGCATTTACTTTCATCTATTCACCTAGAGAAGGTACACCTGCTGCAAAGATGGAAGATAAGATTTCTATGGATACAAAACATGAAAGATTCAATAGATTAATCAAAGAATTAACTCCATCATTTGAAGCTAACGCTCAAAAATATGTAGGTAAAATTGTTCCTGTTCTTGTTGAAGGTGCTTCTAAGAAAGATGAAGGCATGTTAACAGGTTATTCAGATACAAATAAATTAATCAACTTCAAAGGTGATCCAAAACACGTTGGTAAAATTGTTAACGTAAAAATCACTGAATCTCACACATTCTCATTACTTGGAGAAGAGGTTGATGAATAAAGAACTTCAAGATAAATTAGATGAATTTATCAAAGACTTTCTAAATCAAAGTGAAGTTAAACAATACTTCCTTTTAAAGAAAGAGTTAGAAACGTCTAAAGAGTTTAAAGAACTTAATAAAGAAGTTGTAAAAACTCAAAAAGAAATGTCATTATCTTTAGGTACTTCTAAGTATGAAGAAAACAAAGCTAAGTACTTAAAAGCGAAAGAAAAATATGACAACTTTCCTTCATTTGTCAATTTTAAAGTTGCGCAAGAAGAAGTTTCTTATCTCTTAAATGAATTAGAAAGAAGAATTAAAAACTAAATCTCTAGAATAAAAATCTAGAGATTTTTTGCTTAAAAAACCCCAACAAATAGGAGTATCCTCCTATAAGTAGAGATAAAAATTAAAAATCGTAGAGAGGTTTTTCCCTCCTCTATTATCGCTACTAGAAGTGTAGAAAAACATACTATTGAATTAATTCAAATAGTATGTAATTATTTTTAACGTAAATATTTATAGTTTTACTATGAAAGGATTTTATATGAACAATCAATATCTTATTTCGGTTATCATTCCTGTATACAATTCAGAAAATACCTTAGATAGATGCTTAGGAAGCATCATTAACCAAACTTATAAAAACTTAGAAATTATTATTATCAATGATGGATCAAAAGATAATTCATTAGAAAAGATTAAAGAATATCAAAATAAAGATTCTAGAATTGTTTTCTTTAGTCAAGAAAATCACGGAGTGTCAAATGCTAGAAACCAGGGCTTAAAACATGTTCATGGTGACTTTGTTCAATTCGTTGATGCAGATGATGATTTAGATTTAGATTATTTTAGACAACAATTAGATCTCATTATTAAAAATGATGCTGATATGGCAATTTGTAATAATGACCATCCATTCTTCTATACAACATTTACTGATAGAGTTTACGATATGACTAAGAAAGAAGACTTCTTAGAATTCTATCAACATACATTCGCGGCAACTTTACCTTGGAATAAATTAATCAGAGCAGAAGCTGTTAAAGATGTTCACTTTGTTGAAGAAGTTTCTTTCTGTGAAGATGAATTATTCTTCTGTTCTATTGCAAAGAATATAAAGAAAATAGTTTCTAATTCTAAAGTTTTATACCATTACTATATTGCAAAGTCAGATGATAACAATTCTGCAATTGTAAATATTGTTAAATCATCTAAGTTCTGGGAAAATAAATCATCTTTCTATTACAAAGGATTATTATGTATTCCTTTTAGAAGAGAATACTTCCAAGATGCTATCGATAAAAAGGAAATTCCTTTTGATGATGTTAACGAATTACTTTATAGAAGAGTCTTTGATTTTACATTCTATCAATATGCAGTTTATGCAGGATTCAATATCCCTGAAGAATGTATGTGCCAAGAAATGATTAATATCTTTACTGATAAGAACTTCATTGCATCAGTTAAAGATCAAGAAAGATATGGCTTAAGATTTATTGATTTTAATTCTGATGATTACATTGAAAAAGTTAAAAAACTTAACCATTACATCTATACTTCATACCAGGATATCTATTCAAATCATTTAGATTTACATGCGACAATTTGTGCAATCTCAATTTTTGTTAAGATGTTCGTTGAAGATATTAAAGATGTCAATTCAGTTAACTGGCTTAACAAACTTGAAAAAGCTTTAATTAACAACTCTACTAACGAAGCAAAATACGTTAATAAATTATTCTCAAGTAAATAACATTTATTTTTAGAAAATTCAGATCTCTAAAAGAGCGATATCTTTTAGAGATTTTTTTATTTGAGGGGTACTAAATAGATAATATTTAATATATAATATTATCTAAATTGGAGAGGTTTTACTTATGGCAAAAGAGAAAAAATATACACCAATGATTCAACAATATTTGGATATTAAAGAAAAACATCCAGATACTTTAATCTTATTTAGACTTGGAGACTTCTATGAACTATTCTTTCATGATGCAGAAATAGCTTCTAGAGAATTACAACTTTTATTAACTGGCAAAAGTGCTGGGGTTGAAGAAAGAGTACCAATGTGTGGAGTGCCTCATCATGCGATTAATTCTTACATTGATAAACTTATTTCTAAGGGATATAAAGTTGGTATTGTCGAACAATTAGAAGATCCTGCACTTGCTAAAGGACTTGTTGAAAGAGATGTTGTTCAAATTATTACACCTGGTGCAAATATCGATGTTAAAGCAAAAGATAATAACTATATTGGTTGTTTAGACCTTGCTGAAAATCGTTATGTTTTTTCTTATGCCGATGTTTCAACTGGAGAAATTTATGTTGAAAATATAGAAAAAGATTTAGCGGAAGTTTGTTCTGAAATTACTAACTTATCAATTAAAGAAGTTATTGTCGCGACTAACTTTAACGCTAAAGATATTATGGTTTTAAAAAACCAAAAGAATGTTTTAATTTCTTATGAAAATGATAACAATGTTTCTATTGAACATGAATATATTTTAAATAACGTCTATGACTTATTCCAAAGATCAAACGTTGTAAGACTTTTAAATTATTTAAAAGAAACACAAAAGAGTTCTTTAGATTATATGAAGCAGGCTAAGGTTATTAGATCTAATCAATCAATGCAAATTGATGCTTTCTCAAGAAATAACCTAGAATTAATTAGAACTATTAGAAGTGAAGATACTTATGGTACTTTATTCTGGTTACTTGATGAAACAAGAACTAACATGGGTTCGCGTTTACTTAAAAAGTGGATCATGAAGCCTTTATGCGATATTAAAGAAATTACTACTAGACAAGAAATTGTTGATTCTTTAATTAATAATTTCTTAGTTAGAGATGATTTATCTAAAGACTTAAAAGATATTTATGACTTAGAAAGATTAATTGCAAAGATTAACTTTGGTAGCGCGAATGGTAGAGATATGCTCGCATTAAAACGTTCATTACAAATTGCACCTAAATTAATTGCAGATTTACGTGCATTAAATAATGATGCGATTAATGCATTTAAAGGTATTAATTATGACTTTAGAGATTTAGCGGATTTACTTGAAAGAGCAATCTCTGAATCTGTCGATATGACTATTAAAGAAGGTGGTATCTTTAAAAAAGGCTTTGACCCTACACTTGATAACTTAATTGATTTATCAGAAGGTGGAAAATCTTGGGTTGCAAACTTAGAAGCTAGAGAAAAAGAAAAGACTGGTATTAAGACTATGAGAGTAGGCTATAACAAAGTCTTTGGTTATTACATTGAAGTTTCTAAAGGACAAACCAATTTAATTCAACCTGAATGGGGATATGAAAGAAAACAGACTACTGTTAACTCAGAAAGATATATTACTCAAGAATTAAAAGAACAAGAAGCTGCTATTTTAACAGCGGAAGATAGAAGATGTTCTTTAGAATATGAAATGTTTGTCGCATTAAGAAAGAAAGTTGCAGAATATACAGAACAAATCCAAGATTTAGCTACTTTAGTTTCTTATATTGACTGTTTAATTGCTTTTGCAGATGTTTCTGTTGAAAACAAATATGTTAGACCAACATTTAATGAAAATAGAAATGTTGAAATTATTAATGGTAGACATCCAGTTATTGAAAAAGTATCTGGTAGTAAAGAATATGTTCCTAACAATATTGTTATGAATAAAGATACAGATATTTTAGTTATTACTGGTCCTAATATGGGTGGTAAATCTACTTATATGAGACAGTTTGCTTTAATCGTTATTATGGCTCAAATTGGTTGCTTTGTTCCTGCAGAAAAAGCTGACTTAATGATTTTTAATTCTATCTTCACAAGAATTGGAGCATCTGATGATTTAGTTTCAGGTCAATCTACTTTTATGGTCGAAATGAATGAAACTAATATGGCACTTAGACATGCTGATGAGAATTCATTATTAATCTTTGATGAAATTGGTAGAGGTACTGCAACTTTTGATGGTATGGCACTCGCTCAAGCAATTATTGAATATATTGCAATTAAAGTTAAGGCTAAAACTATGTTTAGTACTCATTACCATGAAATTACTCGTATTGATAAAGAAATTCCTACTTTAAAGAATGTTCATGTTTCTGTTGCGGATAATGGAAATGAAGTTACTTTCTTATACAAGATTGCAGATGGTGCTATGGGAAAATCTTATGGTATTAATGTTGCACGTCTTGCAGGACTTCCTGAAGAATTACTTGAACGTTCTAGTGAAATCTTAGACTCATTAGAAGAAAATGGTGTTCAAACATCTTCTAATGTTATGAAAGAAAACAAGGTTAAAATGCCTTCATGGGTTGAAGATGTTAAGAAAGTTGATCCATTAGCAATGTCACCTATGGAAGCTTTAAATTATCTTTATGAATTAAAGAAGAAGATGGGGGATAAATAATGAATAAGATTCACGTAATGGACGCTCACCTTGCTAATATGATCGCGGCAGGTGAAGTTATTGAAAGACCTTCTTCTGTTGTTAAAGAACTTGTGGAAAACTCTCTTGATGCTGGAGCAAAAAACATAGAAGTAAGAGTTTATGAAGCAGGTAGAAAAAAGATTGTCATTAAAGATGATGGATGTGGCATGAACCGTGAAGATGCACAAATTGCCTTTAAAAGACATGCTTCTAGTAAATTATTAAACGAGAGAGATTTATTTAGAATTAAAACTATGGGCTTTAGAGGTGAAGCTCTTCCTTCTATTGCTTCAGTTTCTAAAGTAACTATGACTACTTCTACTGGTGAAGGAGTTGGTACTAAAATCTTAATCCAAGATGATAAGATGACTGTTGAAGATTATTCTTTAATTAAAGGTACTACTTTTACTATTGAAGAATTATTCTACAATACTCCTGCTAGACTTAAGTTCTTAAAGACTGATGTCACTGAAAACGCTAATACTTTAGAAGTAATGCAACGTCTTGCTTTAGGTAGAAGTGATGTTGCTATTTCCTTCTATATTGATGATAGACAAGTTTTCTCCACATCTGGTAGAGGAGATGACTTAGAAGTTATTGGTAAAATCTATTCTTACAATACTGCAAGAAAAATGTTACCAGTTGAATTTGAAACTTATGAATATAAAATCAGTGGTTTTATTGGTGCACCAGAAATTGCAAAATCTAATAGATATTGGATGATTACTATTCTTAACGAAAGAGCAGTTTATATGCCTAAAGTTAATAGATCAATACAAGAAGCATATAACGATTTTATCTTTAATAGCAAATTCCCATTTGTTATTTTAAAGATTGAAGTTGAACACTCATTAGTAGATGTTAACGTTCATCCTGCTAAAAGAGAAATTAGATTATCTAATGAAGACCAATTATGCGATTCAATTTATAAGATGATTCGTGAAAGATTAGAGGCAACTAAGCCTATTACTCAATCTTTAGTAGATAAAGAAACGATTAGAACTACTTATCAAACTGCACCTTCTTGGGTTAATAAAAAAGAAGATGTAGAAGTTAATCCTAAAGCAAATGAGACTATGTCTTTACTTCTTGAAGATGATGAAGATATTACTGATTCAGCGAAACCTGAGTTAAATATTTCTCGTCCTGTTCAAGATATGACAATTGGTAATCCTCTTTATAAGAATGAAGATAAGCCTCTTGAACCTACAAATAAGATTAGCTTTAATTTTGATGTATCCAACTTTGATACACCTTTAAATGATGCAGTAGATGAAAAAGGTAAATCTTATAATGATGGTCCAGTTGCACCTTTTGCAGATGATGCAGTTGCTTTTAGAGCACCTAAATTAACTCCAGTCGCGCAGTTACACAATACTTATATTGTCGCGGAGAGTGATGATGGATTCTATTTAATTGACCAACATGCTGCACAAGAAAGAGTTAATTACGAAAAATTTAAGAAGATGTACAATACTGGGGCAATTAAAACTGTCGATTTACTTGTACCACTTGTTGTTAATTTATCACCATCTGATGCAATGAAATTAACTGAAGATAAAGTAAAAATCTTAAGTGATATTGGAATTGAGATTGAAGAATTCGGTTTAAATACTATTAAGATTTCTCGAGTTCCTTATTATTTCAAAGAATACGATGAAGAAGCATATGCTGAAAATGTTATCTCTCAAGTACTTGAAAAAGATAGAGTAGATACATTTATTTTAAGAAAGAAAGTTATCGCGACTATGGCATGTAAAGCTTCTATTCGTGCAGGTGATAAGATTAATATGCAAGAAATGGTTGATGTTATCGATAGTCTATTTAAATGTGATAATCCTACTTGCTGCCCTCACGGTCGACCAACAATGGTTCGTTTTACTCGTTATGACATTGAGAAAATGTTTAAAAGGTCAGGGTTCTAATTATGATTATTGTTATTGTAGGTCCTACTGGAGTAGGAAAATCATCTTTAGCATTGAGAGTTGCTAAAGATTATAATGGGGTAATTATTAATGGAGATGCGTTCCAGTCATATAAAGGTATGGATATAGGAACTGCAAAACCTACTAAAGAAGAAAGATCTTTAGTTCCTCATTATTTATTTGATTATGTTGATCCAAGTACTTCTTTTACAATCTTTGAATATCAAAAGAATCTAAGAGAAAAACTTGATGAACTTAAAGGTAAAAACATCATTATTGTTGGAGGTTCTGGCTTATATCTAAAATCAGCATTATATGATTTCACATTATCTAAAGATGAATCTCATGTTGATTTAAGTGAATATGAAAAGCTTGATAATGAAGCGCTTCATAATAAATTAAAAGAATTAGATGAAGAAGCAAGTAAAGCAATTCATATGAACAATCGTAGAAGAGTTCTTCGTGCAATTGAGATTTGTTTATCTCAAGGTAAGAAGAAAACTGATATTGAAGCTTGCCAAGAACATAAACCTTTATATGATGTTAAATTTATTGGCTTAACTAAAGAAAGAGAAGAATTATATTCATTAATTAATAAGCGTGTTGATTTAATGGTAGAACAAGGTTTAATAGATGAAGTTAAATCATTAATGAATAAATATCCTCATGACCTACGTTCATTCCAGGCTATAGGGTATAAAGAAATTATTGAAGCACTTGATAATAATTTACCTATTGAAGGGGCGATTGATAAAGTTAAACAACTATCAAGAAATTATGCAAAACGCCAATTTACCTACTTTAAACATCAACTTCCTGTTGAATGGTTTGAAGATAAGGATAAGGCTTATGAATATATTGCATCTTTCTTTGCAAAAAAATAATGTTATTATTTAATTAATAAGATACTCATGGAGGAGATAATAATGGAACTAAAGAACATTTATGAAATCGCTGCAAAAGCAGGAATTGATGAAAAGTACATCGAACCATATGGAAAGAATAAAGCTAAGATTGATTTATCAATTAATGAAACATTAAGCGATAAAGAAAATGGTAAATTAATTTTAGTTACCGCTATTACTCCAACTAAAGCTGGTGAAGGCAAAACAACTATGTCCATCGCTTTAACTGAAGGTTTAAATAGATTAAATAAAAAGACTTTATTATGTTTAAGAGAACCTTCTTTAGGACCAGTATTTGGTATTAAGGGTGGTGCGACAGGTGGAGGTAAAGTTACTGTTGAACCATCAACAGATATTAACCTTCATTTTACTGGTGACATGCATGCATTAACTTCTTCAATTAACTTAATTTCTGCATGTATTGATAACCATATTTTCCAAGGTAATGAATTAAATATTGATCCAAATAAAATTGTTTGGAAACGTGCTTTAGATATGAATGATAGAGCACTTAGAGAAATTACTATTTCTCAAGGTAAAAAGAATGGTGAACCTAGAACTGATGGCTTTGTAATTACAGTTGCTAGTGAACTTATGGCAATTATGTGTCTTGCTCGCGATGAAGAAGATTTCAAGGCTAGAGTAAAGAAGATTATTGTTGCTTATACTAAAGATGATAAACCAGTTACTGTTAATGACTTAAGAATTACTAACGCGATTATGTTATTAATGAAAGAAGCATTAAAACCTAACTTAGTTCAAACAAATGAATTTAATCCTGTTTTAATTCATGGTGGCCCATTTGCAAATATCGCTCATGGATGTAACTCATTAATTGCAACTAAAATGGCTCTTAAACTTGCAGACTACGTTGTTACTGAAGCAGGATTTGGTGCTGATTTAGGTGCAGAAAAATTCTTAGATATTGCTTCTCAAGAAGGAAGAATGACACCTAATTTAGTCGTTATGGTTGCAACAATTAGAGCACTTAAAATGCATGGCGGAGCAGATTTAGAAACTATCAGCGAACTTAATCTTGATGCATTAAAAGAAGGTGTTAAAAACTTAGCACAGCATTTAGAAAACATTAAGAAGTTTGGTCTGGATGTAGTAGTGGCAATTAACCACTTTGCAACCGACAATGATGAAGAAGTTGATTATTTAGAAAACTGGTGCAAAGAAAACGGATATAAAGTTTCCTTTGTTGACGGTTTCTTAAAAGGTGGAGAAGGTGCGCTTGATCTTGCAACTAAAGTTGTTGATTCATTAAATGAAAATAAATCTTCTTACCATCCTTTATATAACCGTAATGATGATGTAAAAGAAAAAATTAGAAAGATCGCTAGAGAAATCTATCGTGCAGATGATGTTGAATTCTCTCCACTTGCAAGTGAACATATTGAAAAATATGAAAAGATGGGATTTAAAGATGCATATATCTGTATGGCAAAGACTCCTCAATCTTTCTCAGATGACGCTAAAGTTTTAAATACACCAAGAAATTTTATTCTCCACGTTAGAGATGTTACTTTATCTGCGGGAGTTAATTTCTTAGTTGTTTTAACAGGCTCAATTATGACTATGCCAGGTTTACCAAAAGTTCCTGCAGCTGTCAAAATGGAGGACGAATAATGGAATTATTACTTGGTAAAGAAACTGCTTTAAAAATTAAAGAACAGGTAAAAAATGAAGTTGATAAACTAGAAGTTAAACCTAAATATGTTGTTTTAATTAATAAAAACGATTCTTCATCTATTGGATATGTCAATATGCAAAGAAAGAATGCTACTTCTTTAGGTATTGAATTTGAATCTATTGAAATGGATGATTCAGAAGAACAATATATTGAAACTATCGAAAGATTAAATAACGATAAATCAGTTACTGCAGTCATGTTAACTAGACCTTTATTTAAAGGTGCAGATGAAAAGAAGATTATTTCTCACTTATCTTCTTTAAAAGATGTTGATGCAATGTCTTCTGCTTCTTTAGGTGAATTGTTCGTAGGTTCATCTGATTATTTAGCACCTTGTACTGCTGAAGCTATTATGAAATTAATCAAGGCTTATAACATTGAATTAAAAGGTAAAGATGTACTTGTTGTCGGTAGATCAATTTCTGTTGGTAGACCAGTTGCGCTTATGCTTTTAGAAGAGAACGCTACAGTTACTATCGCACATTCTAGAACTTCAGATTTAAACGATAAATTAAAGAATTATGATGTTATTGTTGCAGCAGTTGGTAAAGCTCATTTAATTGATGCTTCTTTATGTAAAGAAGATGCAATTATTATTGATGCAGGTATTCATTATTTAGAAGATGGATCAATTGTTGGAGATGTTAAACCTTCTGATAAAGTTAAAGCTATTTCAAAAGTCCCAGGAGGAGTTGGTACTATTACTAGTGCAGTCTTAATGGAAAACATTATGAAGTTATATCATAAGCAAAGAGGTTAATATGTCAGTTACTAATGAAATGTATGAATTAAATGATTTAGTAGAGATGAAGAAACCTCATCCATGCGCGCCTCATTCTCGTATTTTTGAAATCATTCGTTTAGGTGCAGAAATTAAAATCAAATGCCAAGGATGTGGAAACGTAATTGTTCTTCCTCGTAATGACTTTAATAAGAAAGCTAAAAAAATAATTAAAAAATAATTGGTAAAAAAGCTCATAAATTCCTAATAGATTAGATAGGAGAGAAAAATGAGCTTTTTTTGTTGCAAAAATATTTCTAAATCTTATGGAAATGAAAACATTTTAAAGAATATAAATATTAATTTTCCGTCTAAGGGACTAGTCTTTTTAACAGGTCCATCGGGATGTGGGAAATCTACTTTTATTTATTGCTTACTTGGAATAGAAGAAAATGAAGGAAAGATTTATTTTAAAGATAAATTAGTTTCTTCTAAAGAAAAATTTAGACAAAATCATACATCGATTATTTTTCAAAATTTTTATCTACTTGATGATTTGACAGTTAAAGAAAATATATTGTTAATATCTTCTTCATCAAATTATTTAAATATCGTTAAGAAATTAGGTATTGATAATTTGCTGAATAAGAAAGTTAGAGATTTATCTGGAGGAGAAAAGCAGCGCGTTGCAATCGCACGTTCCTTAATTAAAAATCCAGATATTATTTTTGCAGATGAAATTACTGGTTCTTTAGATAAAAAGAATTCTTTTATCATTATGGATTTAATTAAAGAAATCTCTAAAGATAAATTGGTAATTATGATTTCTCATGATCAAGAATTAGTAGAGAAATATAATGATTATGTAATTGTTTTAAAAGAAAACCTTTCTTTAAATTTATATAAAGATGAAGTTAATAAAACAAATATTAATAATAAGAAACTATCTTTGAAAAAGAGAATCTTAGATAGCATTTTTTTGATGCGCAAATCTAAAGGTAAATTAATTTTATCTTTCTTATCCTTAATAATATCTTTTGTCTTACTGGGTTTAATTCTTAATGTTAGTTATAACTTTTCTTCATATTTAGAAAAATATAAAACAAGTGCACCTGATTATCAGTTTTTAGAACTTGCAAAAACTAGTACTACTAAAATTGAAGGAACATCTTTTTCGTTAGTAAAAAGTGATGTTCCTACTAGCGATGACTTAGATGAATTAAAATCGTTAATTAGTAATTATGAATTAGGACCTAATATGTCGACTTTTATTAATAGTTATACGTCTTTAAGAATGAATGGGGAAAAAATAGATGCAACTTTTTGCCCGTATCTTGATATAAACGGAGAAGAAGTAACTGATATTTATGTTAATCCTAATTTGTATGAAAAAATGGAAGGAAATTATCTAGAATTTTTTTTAAAGAAAGATGTTGAATATAAATCTCAGTTAAATAAGATAACCCAAGATACAGTAAGAATTGCTTTAGTTTTAAAAGTAAAAAGCATAAGTAAAGAAATGAATCTTTTTGATACTCCACGTATTTATTATCCTTATAATGCTTTTAATGAATATTTTAAGAAAATTAAATTAGAGAACTTATCTAATGAAATGGAAAAACATGTTTCTTTATATTCTAGATTAAGTTCTTATACATACGATAATGATATTTATTCTTCTCATTCTTTATATTTGATTCCTTATAAAAATGATGTTCCCTTAGTAATGAAAATAATTAATTCATCTTCATATCAAAATGAATTCAGTGTCACTTCTCGTTCTATTACTTCTTATAATACGATAAATACCTTTTTTGAGGCTCTAAAAAGTGCTTTAGGAATATTTGTTAGTATTTCCTCACTTATTTCGTTTATGGTTTTAATATTGTCTTTAAATTCATTAATCATTGATGAAAGAAAAGAAATTGCAATCTTTAAATCTTTAGGAGTGACTTCTAAAGAATTTAATTCTATCTATTTGTTACAGATTTTATATGTAATTCTTTCTTCGTTTTTAACTGCGTTTATTATTAAATTTTTTGCGTATTTAATTATTAATCGATATATCACTTTTATTTCTTTAACTAATTTAAAGAGTCTTCAATATGAGAATTCTTTAAGTTTTATTTTTACAGTTGGAATCAGCTTATGTGCTTATTTATTTGGTAAAAGAATCATTAAGAAATTGGACCTTTCCAAAATCTTGAAGGAGGAATGATGATTGAATTAAAGAATGTTTCTAAAAATTATGGGAATCATATTGTTTTAAAAAACATCAATATGAAGATATCTACTCCTGGCTTTTATGTTATTAAAGGTAAATCAGGATGTGGAAAATCATCTTTATTAAATATCTTATCTTTAGTTGATGATAATTATATGGGAAGTTTTTATTTTGCTAAAAAGAATGTAAATAATCTTTCTAAAGAAGAAAAAGAGAATTTAATTGCCGCGAATGTTACTTATCTATTTCAAGATCCTAAATTAATTGAAGGAGAAGATATTAAAACTAATTTACAAATTTTATCTTATAAATCTCCGGATGAGAAATATCTAAAAGATTTATTACTAAAAGTTGGATTAAATAAATCATTAGATACTGATGTTAGTATTTTATCTAAAGGTGAAAGACAACGTTTAATGATAAGCATTGCTTTATTAAAAGATACACCTTTAGTTTTATTAGACGAAATTACTTCTGGACTCGATGAGAATAATAAATCATTAGTCTTAAAGATTGTTAAAGAGATGTCTAAAACTAAAATAATTATTTTAGTTACTCATGATATAAGCTCAGTTAGTAATATTGCAAGTCATATCTTTATTTTAGAAGAAGGGAGAATGGAAGATATCAATATTTCAAATAACGAAGTATATAAGATTAATAAGTTAAATAATAAATTAGATTTAAGTTATTTTTTATTAAGAAGTAAAAGATTATTTAAGAAAAATCGAATTAGGTATTTATGCTTAATCATAACTTTAGTAATTTGTATGTTTACTATGGGTTTATCTTTAATGACTAATTTGAGTTTATCTTCTGGAATTAAAAAATCTTTATCCTCTTCATATAATTTTAATCAATTAATTGTTAAAGATAAAAAAGAGAAAGATAATTTGAGTTCGTTGATAAGCGTTCCTAAAGCTGAACTTGAAGAAAAATGTAAAGATTATTCTTCTACATATTATTCTTATTATTTTATTGATTACGACAATTTTTTTGTGGATAAAGATTATTTTTCCTTAAAAGCTGGGGATAATAATTTGAGGTTAGAAAATTATAATTTTAAGACCTTAACTAATTACATTAATGTATCTTCTAAAAATATTGAAATAAACCCAAAAATAGAGATTTTAGAAGATGATGAGGTAATACTTGGTTTACCTTATCCTACCTTGTCTTTAATTGCAAGAAGTTTAAGATTATCGACACCTTATGAAGATACTTTAAAAATGTATTTAATGGGAAATACTTTAGAGTTAACCGCTCATTTTACAAATTATGATTGGGGATACGATATAAGTATTAAGTTCTTAGTTAAAGGATTCTTTGTTAATAGTAAGCCTTTAATTTGTCATACCTCTTCTACTTTTCTTGAAAACATCTTAGAAGGGAATATTATGCAACTTCCTGTCGCATATAATTTAAAAGATAATTCTTATTCACCTTGGACTATTAAAAAGGCAGTATGTTATGAAGTAAATGAAGATGAAGTAGATAATTTCTTTGTAAATATGATGAATGATGAAAAGATGAATAATTATTCTTTTCATTTATTATCAAATGAATCTCCATATATTAATTTAGATAATAATAAGACTAAATTAATCTATCTTACCTATAAGAATAAATCTTTAAATCTAAGTGATTTTAATTTCTTAAATAATGAAGAGAAAGTTGAAAACTATTTACCGTGTGGCCCTAATTCTTATTATGTTGATGAACAGGCTCTACTATCAGGATTTTATATGCCGACATATCTATCTTCATCATTAGAATCCACTAATGAATTTATTGATTATAATAGTTTTTCTTCATCTAATTTAGGTGCCTATCAATCATCTTTAATCCATAATGAGAATGATGATTTTTTTAGCCTTTCCTTACTTGATTCTGCGAAGAAAAATTATTTGCGTTTTGTCCCATATTTAAATAAAAATCATGAACTTTTAGAAGGGAGGTATCCGTCTAATTATAATGAGATAATTATTTCTTCTGCTTTAAAAGAAAAACTAAAATTAAAAGAAGGAGAAAAGACAGTTTATTTGACTCGTTTAATAAATATTACTAGTGAAGGTGATAAATATAAAAATAATTTTATGTCTTTACCTTTACAGATTGTCGGGACTATAGAATCTTCTTCTTTATTAATTAAACAAGATAATTTGTTTCCTTTAGTTTTAGAACATTGCAAATTTAATGTGAAACACGAAGATCAAGAAATAAGTTCAATGCTGGTTACTTTTAAAGAAAATGCGAGTTCTTTAGTAAGTGCCTTAAATGAAAAATATCCTGAATATATCTTTTATTCACCTCTAGAAAATTATTTAAAAGAAATGAATAATGCACTTAGTTATTTATCGATTGGATTAATGGTTTTTTCTTTAATTGTTATGATTTCAAATTTGTTTTTAAACATTTTGATAAATTACCTATTAATAGGCGAAACAAAGAAAGAAATGGCAATCTATAGATTCAATGGATATTGTCAAAAATCTAATTATCTATTTTATCTAGTTTTTAATTCGATTATGGTTATTTTTAGCGTTCTTATTACAAGTGGGATTTTAATCTTTACAAATTTCATTTTGCCGAGATTTAATAACCTCTTTGCAGGAATAGAATTTAATCTTATTCCTTACTTGTCTATTATGGTGCTTGGAGGAGTTTCTATTGGTCTAACAATGCTTTTTTCGTACTTAAAATATTCAAAAATGAATATTATCAAAGAAATAAAAGAGAACTAAAATCCTCAAAAGATTATTTTGTTCTTTCAATATTATCACTTTAGTGATATTCTTTTAGCGAAAGAAATATAGATTTTTCCTTTCTTAAAAAGAAACGAGGTAAAAAGAAATGTCATTAAAAGCAGGTATTGTTGGTCTTCCAAACGTTGGAAAATCCACATTGTTCAATGCAATTACAAACTCCCATGTTGAAGCTGCAAACTATCCATTTGCTACTATCAACCCAAACTCAGGTATCGTTGAAGTTAACGATGAAAGAGTTACTAAATTAGTTGAACTATTTAAACCAAAGAAAACAGTTAAAACAACTTTTGAATTCATCGATATTGCAGGCTTAGTTAAAGGTGCATCTAAAGGCGAAGGCTTAGGAAACCAATTCTTAGGTAACATCCGTCAAGTTGACGCGATATGTCATGTAGTTAGATGCTTTGATAACCCAGATATCATTCACGTTGATAACACAATTGATCCAATCAGAGATATTCAAACTATCAACTTAGAATTAGTTCTTGCAGACTTAGATACAGTCGTTAAAAGAATTGGCAAAGTTGAAACTAAGGCTCATACTACTAAAGAAAAAGAAGCAGTTGCAGAATACAATCTCTTAACAAAAATTAGAGTTGCTTTAGAAGATGAAAAACCTGCTAGACTTGTTGAATTAACTGATGATGAAAAGATCTTAGTTAAACAATATAACTTACTTACTATTAAGCCAGTTATCTATGTTGCAAACGTTGCAGAAGAAGATTACGCAAATCCTGATGCTTCTAAATACTATCAAGCAGTTAAAGAATTTGCTGCTAACGAAGGTTCAGAATGTATTGCAATTTGCGCAAACATCGAAAGTGAATTATCAGAACTTCCTAAAGAAGAAAAACTAGAATATCTAAATTCATTAGGTGCAACTGCAACAGGCTTAGATAGATTAGTTGCAACTACTTATCGCTTACTTAATCTTGCTACATTCTTCACAGTCGGTGAAGATGAAGTTAGAGCGTGGACATTCACAAAAGGTATGACTGCTCCTCAATGTGCAGGTACTATCCACACAGACTTTGAAAAAGGTTTTATTAGAGCAGAAGTTTAT
>DEWM01000045.1:0-17704 GCA_002363635.1 Caryophanales bacterium UBA3210
GGACTTTTTTATGATTTCAATAGCAATTGTAGATGATGAAAAGGAACAAATAGAATTTGCTCTTAAATGCTTAAATAGCATGGAAAACGAAGAATATAAATTCAGAATTGAAACATTTAGTAATCCAGTTGATTGTTTAAATACAATTAGAGTCAATGGATCTTTTGATGTATATTTACTTGATATTTATATGCCAGAAATGACCGGTGTAGATTTAGGAAATGAAATTAAAAAGATTTCTGAAAACGCAATTATTATTTTTACTACTACATCTAGATCACATGCAATTGAAGCATTTGAATTATCAGCATTATCATATTTAGTTAAACCTTTTACAAAAGATAAATTAGTTGCGGCAATTACTAAGGCTGTAAATGTTTATAATCAGAATAATTTAAAATCAATTGTCATTAAGACAACTGATGGTATGAAAAAAGTTGCGATTAAAGATATCATGTATGTTGAAGCAGATAAACATTATCAAATTTTCTATCTAACAGAAGAAACTGTTATGGTACGTAGTACAATTTCTTCAGTATGGGATTCATTAAAGAATGATATGAGATTTATCCAACCTCACGCATCTTTTATTGTTAATATGGATTACATTTCTCGTTTAGATGGTGACGATATTGAACTTACAAATAAAGAAAGACTTCCAATTTCCAAGCAAATGAAGGGAAAGGTAAAACAAGCATATCTTGATTATATGTTTGTAAGATAGTTTTATGTTTAGTCTTCTTGATACTATCTGTGTAGCACTTTCTGATGTTTTAACTGCTATACTTTATTCGAGTTTTTTAGTCTACAAAAATAACGCAATTGGCAAGAGAAAAGATAAATTTATTTATTGGTTAGTTATGACTCTTGTCTTATCGCTTACTTTTAATGCGATTTCATTTGGAATATTCCATATTGCTATTAATGTATTAAAATGGGAAGATCCTTCAAATTATCTAATTGAACCTGATGTAAAAGTAATGAGAGGTTATGTTAGATTATGTTGGTTCCTTGATTGCTATTCTTATATTTTTAAATTTGCAATTTCCAGTTTTTTAGTCATTATGTCAATTATGTTCTGTGGATTTAAAACTTATTGGAAAAATTTCTACATTTTTAGTAAAAAAATGTCATTGATATTAATTGCATATATTATTTTTACCGCCATAGATAATACGATTTCTAGCTATTTCCATTTTGAAACATGGTCATTTATGTGTTTAAGAATGGGATTAAGCATTATTAAATATTTTATTGTATTTAAAGTTTATAAAGATTTATTATACACAGAAGATAAATATTATTCTTCTCAAACAGAGAAAGAAAGATTTGCTAACTCAATCGCTATTGCATGTTTAAATGCAAGTATCTATTTATCTTTAGTTTATGCTGATCATAGATTATTGTTCCATGCAAGAAATTTTTTAAATATTTTTAGTAGAATTGGTACAATCGCTGTTTGTGTTACTGCAGAATTTTTATTTATTATAAGACATAGAAAATTATTAATAACTAACTATAATGATAAGAATTCTTTAAATAAATATAATTCTATCGATGAACAAGTTCAGTTCTTAAATGAACAGTTAAAACAAACTAAAGATGATATTGAATCAGTTAGAAGATATCGTCATGACCTACGCCACCATTTATTATTACTTGATGGACTTATGCAAAGAGGAGAATTTTCTGAAGCTAAGAAATATATTAAAGAATTATCTAATCAAACTGAAACATTACTTCCAACTCAATATTGTTCTAATGTTTATGTTAACTCAATTCTTTCTGCTTACGCTAAAAAGGCAAAAGACTTAAATATTGAATTATTAATTAAAACAGCTGTTCCAAGTAATATTAATTTTGATGATGTTGAACTATCTACTTTATTTGCAAACTTATTTGAAAACGCAATTGAAGCTTGTAAATACTTAACAGATAAACAAAAGAAATACATTATTATTAACTGTGAACATAAGAGAAGTAATTTAGTTATCTTAGTAGAAAATCCATGTCGAGATGATATCGTTTTTAAAGATGGATTACCTCAAACAAATAAAGAACATGGTGGTAGAGGTACATTAATTGTTAAGCAAATTGTTGAGAACCATCAAGGCTTAATCCAATACAATGCGAACAACAAAATCTTCAGTGTTAAGATTATTGTTTCTGCACCTCGTACTTAGCACGTTACATTTGTAAACTTAAAAATTAAATTAGGTATGAAAATAGGTAAAAAAAGAATATTTTGCCTATTTTTATTTTGATAGATAATTTAGTAATTCTATCATAATCTTAAGGAACATAATTCATTTAAAAGTACTTCTATGCCAAGTACGGGACATTTCGTGCCAAATTATGTATTTTTATTTATAAATAAGGTATAAAAATATTGTCAGTTGTTTCCCATCAATTCGCAGAAGGACACTGGCAACGGGGATTAGAGGAGTCGGTTTGGGGAATCTTAGTTGCTTAATATAAGCTATCGTCTAAGGTTTATGTTAGGTTAAACTAAAAATCGTTTAAATGCTTTCAACTTTCAAAATTAAGATTTTCATAACAATGTAATTTAGTTTTCGTTTTTTTTCAATGGAAGTATTCGATTGAAAAAATAATTTATATCATCCGTTCGGGTGATATTTTATTTTTTCTATATTTTAATATAACGGAGTTAATATGGCACAGAGTATATCTTTAGTAGAAAAAATTAAGACAGTTGACAATGGGGATGATTTTTATTTGAAACTTAAGGATTTTATGAATAAGTTTTCAAATACTGATAACTATCCTATTTTAAATGAGTCTGATGCAACGTCTACTTTTTATCGTCTAGATAAAGATGTACTTATTCGCTTAGATATTGTCGATTCTAAGTTCTATATCTTTGTTAAACACTTTGTTGCAAGTAATAAAGAATTAGAATTATTAAATATCCAGTTCTCAGGTAAATATTCTTCAACAACTCCATTTAGATTTGAAATTAATGAAAAGAATTATACTGTCGCGACTAAATATATAAAAAAATATATGGCAACATTTAATTGTTATGTTGGAGGGAAGAAATCATTCTTCCTTAACTTTAAAATTAAGAAGACCGTTAAATTACCAGATTATGCTGCAGTATATATTGAAGGTAAATTATATGGCCATTTAGATAATTTAAAAATTATTACATTAAATGATAAATTTGCCGCTAGATGTATAAGTGATGGAGAAAAATTTAATCTATTTGATAGAGATAAATATATTGGTTATATCGAAAATAAAAAGATTTACGATACAATGAATAGAGAAATTGGCCAATTAAAGAAAAAATAAATATATTGAAAATCTAATCATCATGGTTAGATTTTTTTCTTTAATTAATAAAATTAATTATGGTATTATGTTAACGGTGATTTAAATGAAATATAAATATATCTTTTTTGATTTTAACGGAACAGTAATTGATGATTTAGATCTTTGCTTAGATTTATTGAATCAAATTTTAATTAAACAAAATAAACCAACAAAAACTGTAGAAGAATATAAAGAAATCTTTGGTTTTCCAATTATTGACTATTACAAAGCTGCAGGGGTAACTTTTGAAAAAGATTCTTTTGAAGATTTAAGTAATTGGTTTATTAAAATTTATCAACCTGAGTCATTTAAATGTTCTTTATTCCATCATTCTGTAGAGACATTTGATTTCTTAAGAAGTAAAGGCTATAAGGTAGTTTTATTATCAGCATCTCAAATTGATAATTTATTAGAACAATGTGAAGCATTTGGTATTACAAAATGCTTTGATGATATTTTAGGTATTGAAGATGTTCGGGCTAGAAGTAAAGTTCATTTAGCAGAAGCATATTTTAAGAAACATAACATTGATCCTAAAGATGCTTTCTTTATTGGAGATACTCTTCATGATGCAGAAGTTGCAAAAACTGTAGGTGCTGACTTTGGTTTAGTAACTTTTGGCCAACAATCTACTAGAAGATTAAAACAAGTAACTGATTTATTATTTGATTCATATGATGATATTAAGGAGTATCTAAATGATTAATGCAGTTATTTTTGATTTAGACGGAACTTTAATTGATACTGAAAGATTTACTTTAAAAAGTAAAATGGAAGCACCTAAAGATTTAGGCTATGAAGGATTAAGTTATGAAAATGCATTAAAAACTTTTGGTTTGTCAATTAAAGAATCTAATGAATTACTTAGAGGTTTAATGGGAGAAGATTATCCTGTTGAATATATTCGTCAAAAAAGATTTGACTATGTCAAAGAAGAAGTAGAAAAAAATGGTCTTTGCTTAAAGAAAGGTGTTAATGAAATTATTAAGTTCTGTAAAGAGAACAACATTAAAATCTTTATTGCAACAGCTTCTAGTAATAAATATTTAGATTTATATCTAAAGAATGGTAATTTACTTCAACAATTTGATGATGTAATTACTGGTTCAATGGTAGAAAGAGGTAAACCTTTTCCTGATATTTTCTTAAAGGCAGTAGAAAATTATAATTTCTTACCTTGTAACTGTATTGTTGTAGAAGACGCAAATAACGGGTTAAGAGGTGCTCTTGCGGGGAATTTTAAAGCGGTCTATATTAAAGATATTTGTCCTCTAGATGAAGAATTAAGAAATTTTGTAACTGAACTAGATTCATTACTTGATTTACCTAATTACATTAAAAATGTAAACAAAGAATAAATCTTTGTATATAATAAAAATAAGGAGAAAAAAATTATGGTTATAATTCATGTAAAAGATTTTGGTGATATCAATATCACATTAGATAGAGCAAACGCTCCAGAAACATGTGCAAACTTCGTTGAACTTGCTAAAAAAGGTTTCTACGATGGTCTTACATTTATGAGAGTTATCAAAGGCTTTATGATTCAAGGTGGTGACCCTAAAAATGATTGTACAGGTGGACCTGGATATTCAATTAAAGGTGAATTTAGAATTAATGGTGTAGATAATAAGTTATCTCATAAACCAGGCGTTATCTCTATGGCAAGAAGTGCTCATCCAGATTCAGCAGGTTCACAGTTCTTTATTTGTGATGGAGATTGCTCATTCTTAGATGGACAATACGCAGCTTTTGGTCAAACTGATGAAGCAGGTTATGCCGTAGTTAGAAAGATTGCAAAAGTTAGAACTAATAAATCAGTTCATGACAAACCATACGATAACGTTGTCATTGAAAAAGTAACTGTTGTTGATGAAGAAGACGCTCCTTTTAAGAAATTCTTAGAGAGGGAATAATTATGAATTACAATCAAACAAAAGAGACTATAGGTAGCTTTGTTAATGATGTAGAAGTTGCAAAGTCTTATCAGAATCGTAAAGATGTCATCAGTAAGATTGTTACATATATTAAGAATCAAGGCTTAGATGTCGATGATTCTTATATCGAATTCATTAATAATTATCAGGTTGATCAAGTACCTGTAGAAGTAACTTATTTACCAATTTATTTTGTCACATCAATTGCGCGTCTTTATTGGAAAGATAAAGATGAAGAAAAGACAGAACATCAAGAATTCATCAAATTCCAAACTGCTTTCTACGCTAATGATAAGAATGGTGGTAATAGATTAAATAATCTTGATGCAATGGGTATCATTGATAAAGATGTGATGAAACAAACTAAGAAGACTTCAGTTGTCGATAATATTAATACTTCATTAAAAGATGAAAATATTAAATTACTTGGTACTACTGAACATTATGAAGTCCAAGTTGTTTTAGATGCTCCTAAATTAAGTGATAATGATATGTATCCAATTGAATCTTCATATATCTTAAATGAAAGTGAAATTGATAAACATATTGAAAATGCTTTAAAAGAAACTAAATCTTACCAAAGACTCCAAAAGATGGATGAAAAGGTCAGTAAGATTGAACAAAAGAGTGTTGAAGTAGTATTAGTACCTATTGCTAAGATTGTTTTAGGCAAACATCATCAATATGTTAACTGCGCTAACGGAAAAATTGATGTTAAATACGAAAAGAGTAAACAGATTTCTAAGAATTTAAATTTTGCTAGAGCAATTGTTTATCCTTCAATCTTTTTATTCCTTGCTTCAGATGTTACTTCATTTATCTTTAAATGGAATACACCGGTAACTATTGAAAAAGGTTTACCTCATTTATTTGGTAATATATTTGATATTTTATGGTTTGTTTTTACCTTTATTGGCGTAATTGTCAGTATCATTGCTATTCCAAAAAGAGAAAATATTGTAAAAAGAGCTAATGCAAATAAAGACCGATTAAAGATTAATAGAGAACTTGCTAAAATCCTTTTAGCGGATTCAGTAATCTTAGTTGTTATTCTTTTAATAGCAGTATTTGGAAATTAATAATTATATTTAAAAAAAGAACATTTGTTGATTTTAATGTCTACAAATGTTTTTTTTAATTTTTAAATATATTGTTATGTCAATTGTTCATTTAAATTGTATAGTACAAATTAAATTAAGTTCATATAAATATCATCATAGAAAAGATTAATTTCTAAATTTAATGTGTAATTTAAAAAAATAATTAGAGTTAGTTAATCTAACTCTTTTTCTTTGCTATAATTGTTTTTATGAAAAAAGAAATAAATTTATCAGTACATGGACTTGTTGATTTCTTACTTAGAAAAGGTGACATTGACAATCGTATTTACAACCAATCTTCAATGCAAGAAGGCAGTAGAATTCATTTAAGATATCAACAAATACAAGATGGGTCATATTTATCAGAACAAGAACTATCTATTGAATTAGAAGTTCGTGATTTTAAGTTTACTTTACATGGTAGAGCGGATGGTATTATTAAAACTCCTTCTATGCCTATTATTGATGAAATTAAATCGACTGTTGATGAACTTGAACATTTCCATGAAGTGCAAGAAGAATGGCATTTAGGACAAGCTAAAACATATGCTTTTATTTATGGCAAAATGAATAATATAAATAGACTTGGTGTTAGACTTACTTATATTTCTCAAAAAGATTTTGATGATAAATTGGTACTTAACTATAACTACAGTTTAGAAGAACTCGAAAAATATGTTCGTTTACTGTGTGAAAGATATTTAGATTTTTATCAAAATATATATCAGCATAACCAACTTAAGATAGCATCTGCTGAAAAATTAGCGTTCCCATATCCTTATTTTAGACAAGGACAAAAAGAACTTGCTAAATATGTCTATGGAACAATTAAAAAAGGTGAAACCTTATTTGTAGAAGCTCCTACAGGTATTGGTAAAACTATGTCCACCTTATTTCCTGCAGTCAAATCTTTTGCTTCTTTAGATACAGAAAAAATCTTTTATTTAAGCGCGAAAAATGTGGCAAAGAATGTTGCGTATGAGGCTAGTAAAAAGTTAATTAGTAATGGTTTAATTGCTCGTTCTATTAAACTTCAATCAAAAGAGAAAATGTGTAGGATGGATGCTAGAAAATGTAATCCAGATGATTGTCCTTTTGCTAGAGGTTATTACGATAAGATAAAAAGTGCGTTAGAAGACGTTTTAGAAAACAATGCTCTAATTGATGAAGAAATAGTTAACGCTAAAGCAAATGAACTTGAAATCTGTCCTTTTGAGTTCCAGTTAGATATTTCATTATATTGTGACATCATTATTTGTGATTACAATTATTTTTTTGATCCATTTGTTTATTTGAAGAGATTCTTTGATGCTACTTATATGCCTTATGTTGCCTTAGTAGACGAATCTCATAACTTAGTAGATCGTTCTAAAGAAATGTATACCTGTGTCCTAGATTTAAGTGCTTTTGAACAAATGCATAGAGATTTTAAAAGATTCAAGGTTCCTAAATTAAAAAGATATCTAAAGAAGATTATGACTAATTTACAATCTCATTTAGGTGAAGAAGAATATGTACTCGTAAATAACGAATTTGATTTAGAGTTACATAGTGCTCTTGAAAACTTCTTTAAGCAAGGACAAGATTTATTAAAGAATATGCCAGAACTTGCGGTAGATAGTTTCTTAGAATGTTTTAGACAAGTAAATCGCTTTATTAAGATGAGTGATTTTATTAATGAAAATTTCTGTTGCTATTATGAAATAGATAAAGAGAATAGAAATGTTAAAGCAGTAATTAGATGCGTTGATTCTAGTGAATTTATTAAAAATTCAGTTAGCATCTTACAGGCTGCAGTCTTCTTTAGTGCAACTTTATCACCTCTTGAATATTATAAAGCGTCTTTAGGAGCGTCTTCTTCCACTCCTAGCATTATTTTAGATTCACCATTTGATAAAAATAATTTATTGAAAATAGTAAGAGGAGATATTTCTACTCGATATAAAGATAGAGAATATTCTTACGAAGAAATTGCCCGTACTATTGAAAATGCTGTATCTAAAAAGAAAGGTAATTATTTAGTTTTCTTTTCTTCTTACTCATATCTAGAAAATGTCTATAAATTCTTAAATGAAAATAAAGAGATTAATTATATTAAACAAGTACCTGAAATGCTAGATAAAGAAAGAGATGCATTCCTCGCAAATTTTAATGAAGAAAATGAAAAAACTACTGTAGGACTGGCGGTACTTGGAGGGGCTTTCTCAGAAGGTATTGACTTAACAGGAGATAAACTTATTGGCGCGATTATTGTTGGGGTAGGATTACCTCAAATCTCTTTTGAAAGAGATATAATCCGTTCTCATTATGACAACAAAGAACTTAATGGCTATGACTTTGCCTATGTCTATCCCGGTATGAATAAAGTTTTACAAGCAGCAGGTAGAGTTATAAGAACTGAAGAAGATAAAGGTTTTGTTATCTTTATTGATGATCGTTTTAGAACATATAAATACCAAGCATTGATGAGACAAGAATATGATGACTTACATTATTGTTCATCAAATACGCAAATTGGAGAATTAATTGAAGACTTTTGGTCTAAACACAATTCTTAACATTGAATAAAATTAAAAATTATATTATTTTTAATAAGTACATTATAAAAAATGAAAGGAGTAAGCAAATGAAATACGATAAACAACATATTAGAAATTTCTGTATTATTGCTCATATTGACCATGGGAAAAGTACTCTTGCTGACCGTATTTTAGAACTTACTGGAACAGTATCAAAGCGTGAACTCAAAGAGCAAATGCTTGATTCTATGGATCTTGAAAGAGAAAGAGGCATTACAATTAAACTTAATGCTGTTAATTTAAATTATCATGCAAAAAATGGAGAAGATTATTTATTTAACTTAATCGATACTCCAGGCCACGTTGACTTTACTTATGAAGTTTCTAGATCCTTAGCAGCTTGTGAAGGTGCTTTACTTGTTGTTGACGCGACCCAAGGTGTTGAAGCTCAGACTCTTGCAAACGTCTATCTTGCTATTGATAATGATTTAGAAATTATTCCGGTTATTAATAAAGTAGATTTACCATCTGCAGATGTTGATAGAACTAAAAAGGAAATCGAAAAAGAAATTGGTTTACCTTGTGATGAAGCTGTTGGGGTTAGCGCTAAAACTGGTTTAAATGTTGAACAAGTTTTAGAAGAAATTGTTAATAAGATTCCTGCTCCTAAAGGAGATGATAACGCTCCATTAAAAGCATTAATTTTTGACTCATATTATGATTCTTATAGAGGCGTAGTTGCTCAAATTAGAATTAAAGAAGGTAGTGTTAAAGTTGGCCAGTGGATTAGAATTATGAACACTGGACAAGAATATTTAGTTACTGAACTTGGTATTAGATCACCAAACAATACTCAGGTAGAAGAATTAGTTGCAGGTGAAGTCGGTTATTTAGCAGCGCAAATTAGAGATATTCAGCACGTTAGACCTGGTGATACTATCACTTTAAAAGATAATCCTGCAAGTGAACCACTTCCTGGTTACCACGATTTAAACCCTATGGTTTACTGTGGTCTATATCCTTGTGATTCTAGAGATTATCCTGCATTAAAAGAAGCGTTAGAAAAATTAACATTAAATGATGCTTCATTAAAATATGAACCAGAAACTTCTCAAGCTTTAGGATTTGGTTTTAGATGTGGCTTCTTAGGATTACTCCATATGGATGTCATCCAAGAAAGACTTGAAAGAGAATATAATCTCGATTTAATTCTTACTGCACCTTCAGTTATCTATAATATTTATTTAGATAATAATGAAATGGTTACTTTAGATAACCCTGCTAAATATCCTAACCCAGCATCAGTAAAAGAAATTCAAGAACCATATGTAGAAGCTAAAATTATGTGTCCTGAACAATATATTGGTCCTATTATGACTCTTTGCCAAGAAAGAAGAGGCGTATATAAAGATTTAGTATATTTAGATGATACTAGAAGACAATTAGTATACGAATTACCATTAGCAGAAATTGTTTATAACTTCTTCGATAAATTAAAATCATATTCTAAGGGTTATGCATCACTTGATTATGAATTAATTGGTTATAAACCAGGTAAACTTGTTAAGATGGATATCATGCTTAATGGAGACTCTATCGACGCTTTATCTACTATTGTTCATAGAGATTTTGCTTATACTAGAGGGAACGCAATTGTTAGAAAATTAAAAGAAGTAATTCCTCGACAACAATTCGAAGTCCCAGTACAAGCTGCTATCGGAGGCAAAGTTATTGCTCGTAGTGATATCAAAGCTGTTAGAAAAGATGTTCTTGCTAAATGTTATGGAGGAGATATCTCGCGTAAGAAGAAGCTTCTAGAAAAGCAAAAAGAAGGTAAGAAGAGAATGAAATCCATTGGTACAGTTGATGTACCTCAGGAAGCATTCATGGCAATTCTATCTGTTGACGAAGACGAAAATAATTAAAAATATTAAGTTCCATTATTCTAGTGTAGTGGAGCTTTTTTAGTATTAAATTAGTTTTTGTAGTATTTTATTAGTAGTTTTTTAGTTGCCTATATTGACAAAATTAAACAAAAAGTATAATTTTGAAGTATAAGAGGGGTAGAATTATGGAAAAAGATTTTGGAATACGTTTTACAGATGAAATGTATGCGACTAAGGATGATGTTAAACGCGCGATGAACATTTCATCAATTGACTCTATTTGGAGTAAAGTTATTCAATTTAGAGCGTATTATACTCGTCAAATGGACTTAAAGAACATTGAAAGAGTCCCTTTTAATGTTGTTCTTCCTCCAAAAATTACTTCTAAGATTGTTTCACTTGAAAAGAAATTATCAAAATCTTTAGTCAAATATTCTAAAGACTATTATCAACAAAAGAGAATGATGGATATTTTTACTAATAATGATTATGTATCTATCTTAAGAATTATTTCTGATTTATATGGATTAAATGTTAATGGAGAAACTTTAAATGCGATTGTTTCAGAAACTAGCGCGACTCTTCCAGTTGAATATTTAATTTTAAGCCATTATTCAAAGGCTTTGAAATATATTGCTAAACGTACATCAGGTCCTTTAACAGAATCATTTATCGTTAATCTTTATTGTAAATTAAGAGGAATTGAATTTGATCCAAATGATTTAGATTCTTCATACCGTACAACGGAAATTGTTAAAAGAGGAGACCATGTATTTGTTGGACAACATTATGAAGCAAGTCCCGTTTCCCGTATTAAAGATTTAATGGTTTCACTTGTTGACTTCCTCAATTCATCTTCATTATTTAGTATTGTTAAAGCTACTTGTGCATATTTCTATATTCGTTATGTTCAACCATTTGAATATTATAATGATGAAATGGCAATTTTAATGTTTAAAGTAGTACTTGCAAATGATGATTTAGATAATATTCCTTCATTATTAAAATTAGAAGAATTATTAACTCCTGCACTTGCAAATAATTTAAAGACTTTATCTTATGAAAGTGAAATGAATTTAGATATAACTTATTTATTAAATTACATCATTGATTACACATTAGATAAAGTTGAAGAATTTGAAGATGATCTAGAACAAGTTGATTCTCAATTAATTTATGATGAAGCTCATCAAATAGATGAAGTTCTTAAAGAAGAAAGAGTAGTACCTCAACCTATAGTTTACGAAGCACCTCAAGTTCGACATGTTGAACCTGTTGAAAAGAGTGTTGCGACTAACTTTACTCAACAAGTTTCTTTACCTAATATTCCAGTAGGCCTTGATGAAAACGATGCAGAAATTGTCGCGGAACATTTACTTGAATTATATCCATCAATGAAAAAGAACCAAGCAGAATTCTACGCTCGTCATTGTACAATTGGTAAATATTATACTATTTCTCAATATAAGAAAGAGATGAATGTAGTTTATGAAACTGCTCGTACATCAATGGAAAATTTAGTACTTTTAGGCTTATATCGTAAAGAACCACTTAAGAATAAATTTGTTTATACACCGGTGGTAAAAAATGAGCAATAGAGGTTTATACGTACACATTCCATTTTGTTCACATATCTGTTCTTATTGTGACTTTGCTAAATATATCTATGATGAAAAATTTATATCTTCATATCTAGATAATTTAGAAAAAGAAATCCTAGACTCTAATCTTGATTCATTTTCTTCTATATATGTTGGAGGAGGAACTCCTTCATCATTAAGTGAAAAAGAATTAGAACGTTTATTAACAATTTTAAAACCTTACCATAAAGAAAATAACTCCTTTGCCTTTGAAGCAAATTTTGAAAATTTAACTTTAGAGAAGATTAAAATTTTAAAACAATATGGAGTTAATAGAGTATCTTTAGGCTTACAAACCTTCAATCAAGATTTATTAAAGAAATTAAATAGATACCATGATGAAGAAAAAATTCATGAAGTAATTAATAATCTTATTAACGAAGGCATTACCGATATTAACTGTGATTTAATATATGGTTTACCTGGTCAAGATTTTAAAATCTTAGAAGAAGACGTAAAGAAAATCACCTCTTTACCAATTACTCATATTTCTACATATGCTTTAAGTGTTGTACCTCATACGATGTTCTACATTAAAAAGGTTGAAGAGGTAGATCAAGAAGTATATCGAGAATATTACGATTACATTGTTAAGACTTTAAAAGAAAAAGGCTTTAACCGTTATGAAGTTAGTAACTTCTCAAAACCTGGTTATGAATCTAAACATAACTTACTGTATTGGAGAAACGAAGAATATTTAGGTGTAGGACTTGGTGCAGCATCTTATATTGGTAATAAACGTTATTCCAATACTAAGTCATTAACTCAATACCTAAAAGGAGAAAGAGTTAAAGATGAAGAAACATTAACTAAAGAAGATCAGGAATTTTATTTCTTGATGCTTGGACTTCGTTTAGAAGAAGGAGTTTCTATTGATAGATTTAAGAAATTGTATAACGAAGATTTATTAGTTAAATATCAAGACAAAATTAAAGAATTAGAAGAAAGGAGATTAGTACAACTTAAAGATGGTAGACTTATAGTCACAAAAGAGAATTTATTCATTCTTGACTATATTCTTCAAAAATTGTTGTTCTAAAAAATTATTATGAAAATAGTTGGATTTCAAAAAAGAATTATAGCTTACCTAATCGATCAATTAATATGCTTTGGTATTTCTACAGGTATATATTTTGCTCTTGCTATTAACTTTCCTTCTTTCTGGGGAATAGTTCATATCGGATCATTCTTTTGGATAATAGTTATGGAATCTTTCATCTATTTTATTTTAATGACTTTTACTTCACTTATTTTTAATGGATATACTTTTGGTACATTAATTTGTAGATATAAAAATATCTCTTTAAAATCTGATAGGATTTCTTTCCGTCAAACAACATTAAAATATTGCTTTGAAATGTTCCATGTGGCAGTTATTCTTAACTGTGTTTACATGTTAGTAAAGCATAATTCCAATACAATTTTTGACCAACTAAGTGAGACAATTGTTGTTTCTACAAGCAAAGATATCTTCTAATTATATTTATAAAATATAAAATCTATAATTCTAAGCAGGGTAATACCTGCTTTTTTAAATTTTTAAAATAAATTAGCACTAAAACGTTGACAGTGCTAAAAAACAAACTATAATAGAGTTAGCAATCGAAAAGAAAGAGTGCTAAAAAGGAGGCGGACATATGGATTTATCCCGTAGAGAATTAATCCTAAAATACATTGTCGAGTTTTTCATTAAACATGCTGAACCAGTTGGCAGTAAAACCTTAATTGAAGCTTATAACTTAAATTATTCATCTGCTACTATCAGAAATGAAATGTTAGAGCTTGAAAACTTAGGATATCTAGAAAAAACCCATACTTCCTCAGGTAGAGTTCCTTCAAATAAAGGATATAAATATTATATTGAACATTTGAGAGAACGCTCAGTTGATGAAGAAGTCAAAAATGAACTTGCAATTCTATTTACTCAAAGAAGTAAATCGATTGAAGATGTCATTAAGGAATCATGTATGATTCTTTCACACATGACTAACTTAGCATCTGTAGTTCTTGGACCTAATGCAGAGCAAGAAAACTTATTATCAATCCAGTTCTTACCATTAAGTGAAACAACTGGTATGGTAATTTATGCTACTGATAAAGGTTATTGTGAACATAAGTCATTTGTTCTTCCAAAAGAAACAAATATGAAGGATGTTCAGGACTGTGTCAAACTTCTTAACGATAGATTAGTTGGTACACCAGTAAGCCAGCTCTTAGAGAAAACTGAATTATTAAGACCGATGATTTCTGATTTAGTTAAAAATAATGATGCAATCTATCAGGCAATTGCTCAAGCAATGCTTCAGTTCTCCGCTCAAAGAGTAAGTATGTTCGGTAGTGACAACTTATCTCAACAGCCTGAATTTTCTGACGATGCTGATAAATTAAAAAAATTAATTAAGTTAATCCAATCACCTGAAATGCTTAAAGATATTGTTAATGATGACAATGGCCTTGAAGTTCACATCGGTGAAAGTGATAACTTAGAAGATGTTTCAGTTATTTCATCTGACATTGAAGTTAATGGTGAAAAGAAGGGAACAATTGCTCTAGTAGGGCCGAAAAGAATGGACTACGACAAAATTATTTCCGCCTTTGAATATTTAATTGACCAACTTGATAAATATGGCTCAGATGACGTAAATGATAAGGAGGATGGCAATGGCAGAAGAAACTAAAAAGAATTGTGAATGTGAAGAAGAATGTTCTGAAACATGCGAATGTGGAAAGGATGAAAAACTTTCACGAAAAGATAAAAAGAATTTCGATAAGTTACAAGAAGAACTTGGAAAGATGACTGCAGAAGCAAATGTTTGGAAAAACAAATATTATGAAGCATACGCAGACATGGCTAATTTAAGAAAGAGTATTGAAAAAGATCATCAACAGATGGTTAAATACTCAGGACAAAAATTTGTCGAAGGTATGTTACCTGCTCTTGATAACTTCTATATGGCATTCAAAGTCACTCCAGAAGATCCTACACTTGCAGCTTATTGCAAAGGATTCGAGATGATTTATAGACAATTATACAGTGCTCTTGAAGCTGAAGGCTTAAAAGAAATTGATGTTCAAGTAGGTCAAGAATTTGATCACAACACAATGCAAGCTGTTGAAGTTGTTGAAGGAGAAAAAGATAACGTAGTCGTTACACAACGTACTAAAGGTTATTTCTTCAAAGACCGCCTAGTTCGTCCAGCGATGGTTGTAGTTTCAAAAACTAAAGAAGAACAAAAAGAAGAAACTTCAAATGAAGCTTCAATGAATTAATAAAAGGAGATAAATTATTATGGCAAAAGAAATTATTTTAGGTATCGATTTAGGTACAACAAACTCAGTCGTTTCATATGTTCAAGACGATGGTAAGGTTAAGGTTATTCCTAACCCAGAAGGACCAAATACAACTCCATCAGTTGTTTCATTTAAACCTTCAGGAGAAGAAATTGTTGGTTTCGCTGCAAAACGTCAGTTATTAACTAACCCAGATACAGTTGCTTCTATCAAGAGAAAAATGGGTACAGCTGAAAAGGTTCATATTGGTTGCTTAAATAAAGATTTCACACCTCAAGAAATCTCTGCAAAAGTCTTAGCATACATGAAGAAATATGCTGAAGATAACTTAGGTGAAAAGATTGAAAAGGCTGTTATCACAGTTCCAGCTTACTTCAACGATGCTCAGCGTCAAGCAACTAAGGATGCTGGTAAGATTGCAGGTCTTGATGTTGTTAGAATCATCAACGAACCAACAGCAGCAGCTTTAGCTTATGGTACAGATAAGAACTCAGACAAAGAAGAAAAAGTCTTAGTATACGACCTTGGTGGTGGTACATTCGATGTTTCTATCCTTGATATTGCAGATGGTACATTCGAAGTTGTTGCTACTGCAGGTGATAACCACTTAGGTGGCGATGACTGGGATAACGCAATCGTTAAATACTTACTCGCAGAAATTCAAAAAGAATATAACTTAGACTTATCAAATGATAAGATGGCTTGCCAGAGATTAAAAGAAGAAGCTGAAAAAGCAAAGATTAACTTATCTTCTTCATTACAAGTTACAATCTCATTACCATTCCTTGCTATGGGTGCAAATGGTCCAGTTAACTTCGAAACAACTTTATCAAGAGCTAAATTCGAAGATTTAACAAGAGAATTATTCAATAGAACAGAAGAACCAGTTAGAAGAGCTTTAGCAGATGCTAAGATGAGTGCTTCAGAACTCGATGAAGTTATCTTAATCGGTGGTTCAACACGTATGCCAAAGGTTCTTGAAATCGTTGAAAGATTAACAGGTAAGAAACCAAACATTTCTGTTAACCCAGATGAAGCTGTTTCAGTTGGTGCAGCTATCCAAGGTTCAGTTATTAGAGGCGATAAGAAAGATGTCTTATTACTCGATGTTACACCTTTAACATTAGGTATTGAAACTATGGGTGGTGTTATGACTGCTTTAATTAACAGAAACACAACTATCCCAACAACAAAATCACAAGTCTTCTCAACAGCAGAAGATAACCAGCCTTCAGTTGACATCATGGTTTACCAAGGTGAAAGACCAATGGCAAGAGATAACAAACTCTTAGGTTCATTTAGACTTGATGGTATTAGACCAGCAAGACGTGGTCAACCAAGAATTGAAGTTACATTCTCAATTGATGTTAACGGTATTGTAAACGTTAAAGCAAAAGACTTAGATACTAATAAAGAACAGCAGATTACAATTTCTGGTTCAAACGGTTTATCAAAAGAAGATATTGATAGAATGGTTAAAGAAGCAGAAGCAAATAAAGAAGCTGATGAAAAGAGAAAAGAAGAAGTTGAAGTCAAGAATAAAGCTGAATCGCTCATTTCTCAAATCGACGCTGCACTTGCAGAAGACAAAGGTCAAATGAACGAACAGCAAAAGACTGAAACAAAGAAGATCAGAGATGAACTCAAAGAAGCTCTCGATAAGAATGATATCGAAACATTAAAGAATAAGATGTCTCAACTTGAACAGGCTGCTGCAATGGCTCAACAATATCAGCAACAGGCTGCTTCTCAAGGTGCTTCAACAGGTGCTCAAGACACAAATACAACTGCAGACGATGTAGTTGATGCAGATTTCACAGATAAAAAGAACTAGTGAAAATAAATAATTAGGAGGTCGCTAGGCCTCCCTATTATTGTTATTTAGGAGGTAAAACTTATGGCAAACAAACGCGATTACTATGAAGTTTTAGGATTAACAAAAGGCGCTAGTGATGCTGAAATTAAGTCAGCTTATCGTAAACTTGCAAAAAAATA
>DEWM01000045.1:17901-25499 GCA_002363635.1 Caryophanales bacterium UBA3210
TTTAATGGTGATTTCTCAGGCTTCTCAGGTTTCCAAGATGTCGATTTAGGTGATATCTTTGGTTCATTCTTTGGTGGAGGACGTAGATCAAATAGAGCATCTAATGGACCTATCAAAGGTAATGATACTTACATGTCTATTAGAATCAATTTCATGGACGCAGTTAATGGTAAAAAGATTACTTTACCAATCAACTTTGACCAACCATGCGAAAAATGTGGTGGTACAGGTGCTGAAACTCCAAGTGATGTAGTTACATGTTCAAGATGTAATGGTACAGGTTACGTAAGACAAAGAACTCAAACTATCTTTGGTACTATGGAACAACAATCACCATGTCCTGAATGTAATGGCTCTGGTAAAACTATTAAAAATAAATGTTCTTCATGTAAAGGTGCAGGTTATAAAAAGACTAAAATTGATATTAATGTCAACATTCCTGCAGGTATTAATGATGGACAACAAATCAGAGTTGCTGGAAAAGGTGAAAGAGGTATTAATGGTGGTCCTAACGGCGATTTATATATCGAAGTTAGAGTTGCTCCAGATACAAGCAATTTCTTCAAAAGAGAAGGTAATGACGTACACTGCGAATTAACAATGGGAATTGTCGATGCATGTTTAGGTGCTAAAATTGATATTCCAACTGTCAGCGGTACTGTTGAAATGGAAATTCCAGCCGGTACTCAAAGTGGCACAACATTACGTTTAAAAGGCAAAGGTATTAAAGATTTAAGATCTACTTCATATGGTGATCAATATATTCATATTAAAGTTGAAACACCTAAGAGTTTAACTAAAGAACAAATTGAATTACTGAAGAAATTCAATGATATTGAGTTAAATAAAAAGGGAAGAAAAGAAACTTTCTTTGATAAGATTAAGAAATCATTCAAAAAGTAGGGGTTTTCACCTCTACTTTTTTTACATATCTTGATACGATGTTACGTTTGTTATATTATAAAAATAGGTATAAATTATGAAAAAATGTCCGTACTGTAAAACTTTAGTTAATGATGATATTAATACTTGTCCTTATTGTCTTCACGATCTTAGTGAAGTTACTCCGCTTAGTGATATAATTGGCCCAAAAAAATTTAAAACTGAATTCTATTTATTCCTTTTTAGTATTCTTATTGGAATAGGAGGTCTTTTTGCAGGCTTATCGCAAAAGAAAAACATGGATAATTATTATTCTTTATTTAAAGCTGCTACTGAAGAAAATGAACAAAAAAGATTATATCAACTTTTTAGGCAATCAGAATTTGAAATGTGGTCGATGTGGACTATTAGTGTTATTGGTGCTTTATTACTAATATTTACTTTTGTCTTATTAATAATTCATTTCATAAAATTAAAGAAAAAGGAGGATAAATAAATGAATATTGCTGTTGTTCTTGCTGCGGGAAATGGTAAACGTTTCTTAGGCGAAAATCGAAATGTCCCTAAACAATTCTTTGAAATCTATCGTAAGGAAGTTATCGCTTATTCTTTAGAAACGTTTTCTAAGAATGAAAACATCGATGAAATCGTTGTAGTAACTAACCTTGAGTATACCAAAAAGGTTCAAGAAATCATTAAAAAGTATGATATTAAGAAAATTAAAGGTGTTGTTGCAGGCGGTGTTACTCGTCAAGCAAGTGTCTATTCTGCTCTTCATTTTTTAAGAACTTTCTATACTGCTACAGATAATAATATTATTATTCATGATGCGGCAAGACTTCTTGTAACTGATAAAGAAATTAATGATGTTCTTGACGGTCTTAAAACTCATTATGCCGTTACCGTGGCAGTTCCTTTAGTTGATACATGTGTTGAATCAGAAGATGGCGTAATCATGGGCAAAGCCGTTGATAGAAGCAAAATCTACCGCATTCAAACTCCTCAAGGATTTAAGTTTGACACTTTAGTTAAGGCTCATAAAATCGCTCAAGGATTAGGCGATAATGAATTTACTGATGATTGTTCTTTAATGAGACTTATTAATGAACCAGTTTATTTAGTAAAAGGAAACCCTACTAACTTAAAATTAACTACTGGTGATGATTTAGTCATTATCAAAGGGATTTTAGAAGAAAGAGGATATAATAAATAAAAAGAAGAATAAGGATCGTGATTAATTTCACGATTTTTAATTTATTAATTGTCAAATAAGTTATAATGATAGTAAACTAACAAAAGAAAGGAAGTGGTAAAGATATGGACGTTTATCCGAGTTATCAAACTAGAGAAAAATTAAACGATTGCTATTTTTGCCACGATTCAGGTTTTTAGCAATCCGTATAGAGGAGCTAAAAAATGGAAGAATTCTTAAATGAACTTTTACAGATCATTAGATCTAGCAAAACAAATGAAGAGAAGAAAGAACTTTTAGAAGATTATCACGATTCTGATATCGCTGATGTTTTCCACGAGCTTTCTGATGATGAAAAACTACGCTTAGCAAGAATTTTAGGCAAAGACAAAATGTCTGATATTTTATCATACATTGAAAATGCTGATGAATTCTTAGATTTATTAAAAGATGAAGATGCTGCTGATGTTCTTGAAAACATGGATGCTGACGATGCTGTTGATGTCTTACAAGACATGGGAAAAGAAGATAGAGAAAAGATTATCTCCTTAATGGAACCAGAAGCTGCTGAAGACGTTAAATTAATTATGTCTTATGATGAAGATGAAGTTGGTTCTTTAATGACTACTAACTTCATTACTATTCATAGAGGTTCTTCAGTTACTGGGGCAATGAAAGAACTTATTGCACAAGCTAATGAAAATGATAATATTACAACTTTAATTGTTGAAGATAATGGTAAATTCTATGGTTGTTTATCATTAAAAGACTTAATTTGCTTACGTAAGGGTGATGATATTGAAACTAAAATCATGACTAATTACCCAACAGTTTATGCAAAGCAAAAAACTGATGAAGTTATTAATGACTTAAAAGATTATAACGAAGACTTAATTCCAGTTCTTGATCAAGATGATACAGTTCTTGGCGTTATTACTTCTAATGACTTAGTTGAACTTGTTTCTTCTGAAGCTGCTGAAGACTATAACAAATTAGCAGGTTTAACAGACGAAGAAGATGAACACGACCCAGTTTACAAAGCTTTATTAAAGCGTATCCCTTGGCTTGCTTTACTCCTAGTTTTAGGCCTTTTAGTTTCTACTGTTATATCTTTATACAGTAATGTTATTGAGGGCGTTACTGCTGCAGTTATTTTCCAGTCTGTCGTCTTTGATATGGCAGGTAATGGCGGTTCTCAATCTTTAGCGGTTACTTTAACTAAGATTACTAAGAACGATGATTTAAGCGCAAAGAGAATTTCTAAGATGTTCTTTAAGGAACTTGCAATCGGTGCTTTAAACGGAGTCGTCTTAGGCGCATTAGGCTTTGGAGTAGTCTTTGGCTTTTTATGTATTAGACAACAACCAATTATGAATGGAGACTCTGCTTTTAATGTAATGCATGCTTTACAGGTTGGTGGGGCAGTTGGTTTATCACTTGTTATTTCAATGTCAATTAGTGCTATGCTTGGTATTCTTTTACCTGTTTTATTTAAAAAATTACATGTTGACCCAGCTGTTGCATCCGCTCCAATGATTACAACATTTAACGATATTGCTTCTGCTTGTATTTATTACACATTAATTGGAATTTTGTTCGGTCTTTTCTAGACTAAAAAAATGCAATATTAAGGTTGAAAAAATAATTTAATTTTTTTTAAAAATATTGTTGCATTATCCGTAAAATTTGGTATCATATATCTTGCGTTGAGGAAAACGTACCAACGAAAGATGGCGGCGTAGCCCAGTTGGTTAGAGCAGTCGGCTCATACCCGGCATGTCGAGGGTTCGAGTCCCCCCGCCGCTACCATTTAGTCTATAGTTGAATTAAAATTGGACCCTTAGTTCAATGGTTAGAGCCCCCGTCTCATAAACGGGTCGTTACAGGTTCAAGTCCTGTAGGGTCCACCAAATAAAATCCCAAGCTGCGGAAATACCCAAGAGGCTGAAGGGGTCGGTCTTGAAAACCGATAGTAGGTGCAAGCCTAGCAAGAGTTCAAATCTCTTTTTCCGCGCCATTTAGGTTAAATTAAGTGATGGTTAAAACCATTGCTTTTTTTATTACTTTTTTGAACTTATTTAATAATTCTATGAAACATTATGGAAATCTTGTAACATAAAAGTTTGCATTGCTAATTAATACTATGATTTAAGAGCTTGCTTTTTGTTTTCTATTGAAAAAAATAATTTGTATCGCTATTATATTAGTTAGAAAAGAGAGGTATTAATATGCCAGAACAATCAATTCAGTATCGTTACGATACACAATTATTAATCGATGGACATGATCTTGATGAAGATGCAATCAACGATTACATCACTGAAAATTTCGTTGGTGACTGTTTACTCGTTGTTGGTGATGAAGATTTAATTAAATTACATTTCCACACAAATGAACCATGGAAAATTCTTGAATACTGCAGAACACTTGGCGAAATCTACGACATTGTTGTAGAAGATATGGATAGACAAACAAGAGGACTACACGGATAATTAAATTAAGAGGGTTATAAACCTTCTTTTTTTTATATTGAATATAGTTATAATATAACTATGAGTACAAGAAGAGAAATGAAAAAAGTTTTAATTTGTTTAGCTAGCGCATATTTAGTTAGCTTTATTTTGTTGATTCCTTTGTTTTTCTTTGGCTATAAAGAATATCCTCTAGGAATTATAATTGGAGGCGGAGTCGCGACTTTAAATACATTTTTATTATATCGATATGCAGAAAACATTACTCATATTGAGGGAAGCCGTAAAGTAACATTTTTATGTTATGTTGGTAGATATTTTCTTTATGGGGCGGGGTTATTATTGTGTCTATTATTAGAGCATTTTGATATAAGATTATTTTCTTGGGTTACATGTGCAATTTGTTATATGTTTCCGTTAATTGCTATCATTTTTGTTCAAAAGAGCACAAAAATAAAAAAAGATACTAGTAAATAAAAATAATATTTAATAAAATATTATCGTGGTAAAAATATGATTAAAAGTTTATTTGATATTTCAAAATATACACCTAACGGGATTTGGTGGAACCCAGCATTAACATCATCGCTTTGCGTAATGTTAGTGATTTTAGTTTTGGCTATTATTGTTAAAATTAAATCTAAAAAAGTTAATCCATTAGAAAAGCCAAAAGGAATTATGTTAGTCGCAGAAATCTATGTCGAAAAGATGGACAAGATGGTCGAAGAGAACATGGGCCCTCACGCTAAAAAAATTGGTGTACCTATTTTTACATTCTTATATATCTACTTATTTATTGGTATGATTTGGGGACTTACTGGTATGACATCTCCATTTACTTATTTATTCGTACCATTATCACTCGGTATTTATACATTCCTACAAATTCATTTAGTCAGTGCATATTTTACTAGATGGAATTATTTCAAGAGATACACATCTCCATTTGCAATTTTCTTACCAATTAACTTGATTTCAATGTGGTCACCTTTATTATCACTTTCATTCAGATTATTTGGTAATGCATTAGCAGGCTTTGTTATCTTATCAATGGTCTACGATGTATTTGCAAAGATTAGTATTGCAGGAGTATCTTTAGGATTTGCTGCGGCATTCGTTACCCCAGTCTTACATGCTTATTTTGACGTCTTCTCAGCCTACATTCAAACCACTGTATACATTTTATTATCAATGCAATTAATTGGGGCAGAAATCCCTGAAGATGGCAAAATTCAGTACAGCAAGAGAAAACTTGCTCGTATGAAAGCAAAATATAACAAACAGTTATCATCAACTGGTGAAGTTTCATCAGTTGTTAATAAATAAATTACATAAGGAGGAAATATTATGTTATTAAATTTATTAGAAGAGGCAGTACAGACAACTTCAGTCTATGGTCCTGAATTTGTTAAAGCTATGGCAGCTCTTGGCTCAGGTATTGCAGTTTTAGGCGGTATTGGCCCTGGTATTTCAGAAGGTTTCGCTGGTGCAGCTGCAGTTGAAGGTGTTGCTCGTAATCCAGAAGCAGCAGGCCCAATCAGATCAACATTAATCGTTGCTTGTGCTTTAGCAGAAACAACTGGTATTTACGCATTCTTAATTTCATTACTTCTCTTATTCATGATTGCTTTATAGTCTCATGTTAATTTATTTATTAGAAGATAGTGTCTCTGAACAAGGATCTTTACAGGAAAGTTTGCAAGCTATTTTCGGCAGCAACTTAATGAACTGGCAAAGCTTACTTATTCAGCTTGGCGCTTCAGCAATTATGATTTTGGTTCTAGCAAAGTTTTTAATTAAACCTGTTAGAAACATTCTCAATGCAAGACAAGAATATGTTACTTCAAATATCGAAGCATCTAAAAAGGCTAAACTCGATGCTGAAAAAGCAAACGAAGAAGCTTATGCAAAATTGAAAGAACTTAATTCTAAATCTGCAGAAATCCTTGATGAAGCACGTAATAATGCTCAAAAGATTTCTGACAAGATGATTCTTGATGCTGAAAACGAAATTAAAGATAAACGTTCTGCTGCATTAAAACAAATTGAGCAGGACAAAGAAAATGCAAGAGAAGAAGTTAAGAAAGAAATTGTTAATGTTGCTTTAGATGCATCTACTAAAGTTTTAGGTAGAGAAGTTAATTCTAAAGATAACGAAAGATTCGTAAACGAATTTATTAAAGAAGTTGGAGAGGATAAGTAATGAATAACCTTGTTACTAACAAATATGCTTCAGCTCTTTTAAGCATTGCGTTAGAAGAAAATAAAAATGAAGAGTATAGAGAATATATTAAGTCTTTAATAAAAGTTATTGAGGAGAATAGGGATATTCTTACTCTTTTAAGTGATGCTTTTATTTCCAAAGATGAGAAGAAAAATGTAGTAGACAAGGTATTTGTTAATTCTCCATCAATTTATTTAAATAATTTCATCAAAGTTATTATTGATAATGGTCGTGCGAGAAATTTACTAGATATCTTAAAAGAATTTATTAAAGTAAGTAATTCTCATGACGACATTGTTGAAGGACTTATTTATTCTGCTGAAAAATTAAGCGAAAAACAAATTGATGAATTAACTCTTGCTTTAGAGAAGAAACTCTCTAAAAAGGTCTATTTAAGACCTAAAATTGACAAAGATTTAATCGGCGGGTTTAAAATTGTAATCAATGATTCAGTTTATGACTACTCAATTAAATATAAAGTCGATAATTTAAGAAATAATTTATTAGGAGGTAACTAATATGGCAATTAAACCAAATGAAATTTCAGAATTAATTAAAGCTCAGATTAAATCCTATGAATCAAAGCTTGAAACTAATGACGTTGGTAGCGTTGTTTCTGTTGGTGATGGTGTTGCTAATGTTTATGGTTTAGATAATGCAATGAATGGTGAACTCCTTGAATTCCCAAATAATATCTACGGCATGGTCTTTAACTTAAATGAAGATTCTGTTGGCGTAGTTATGCTTGGTAGCGATCGTACTATTAAAGAAGGCGACATCGTTAAAAGAACTGGTAGAGTTGTCGACGTTCCTGTTGGTGATGCTTTAC
>DEWM01000021.1 GCA_002363635.1 Caryophanales bacterium UBA3210
TTGGAATAAAGTATATAAAACACCTAATCCAATAGGACCACATGTATATTATTAAATAATAAAAACTGCAAATATAAAATAAAATTTTTACAGTTTTTTTGCATATAAAAATATTATTAAGAGACTAGTAGTAAGAGTAAAATTTTTTATAAAGAAAAACCACCAATGAATGGTGGCAGTATTTATTAAATTATAAAGAATAAGGTTAATAATGCAGTAAATAATGTAGGTAGAGCAATAATTAATCCGTATTTAGTAAAATCTAAGAATGTAAATTTGATATTCTGCTTATTTACTAAAGAAGAGAACATGATTCCTGCTAAAGCTCCAAGTGGAGTAAAGAAGGCACCAATGTTAGAACCGATAATACTTGAATAGATTGCACGAGTATAATTAATTGAATCTAATCCATTAGGTAATGTGCTAAAGAGAATACTCATTGGAATATTGTTAATAATATTTGAAGCAATAAATGATGTAGGACCATAGATCCAAATTACTGGTTCGTGATTTAGTACTTCTCCTAATTTCGATGAGATACCTTGATAATTTAAGGCAAGAACTATTACAAACATTGAAAGTAAGAATGGGATTAACTGATAAGGTAATCTTTTTAATGATGAAGTTAAATATTCCCAATGTTTATGAGTAATTAATCTAATTAGTAAGACAACAATAATCAAGGATGATGCGGCAATAAAACTAATTAACCACATTTCCATATCGATATATGAAGAGATTACTAAGAAAATTAAGCATGTTACTAGAGTAATAACTCCTACAAATAAATCTAATTTAGAATCAATATGGAATTCTTCTTTAGTAATTTCTAAAGATTGTTTTAATTTTTTATTGAATATTAAGACTAATAAGATAATTTGTAATAAACCTGCGCATAAAGTAGGTAACCACATAATCTTAAAATATTCAATAAAGGTAATACCTGCAGAAGTACCAAGATATATATTCGTAGGATTACCGATAATTAGCATCATTGACCAAGTATTAGCCCCTGCAAATTCTGCGATTAAATATGGTAAAGGGTTAATCTTAGTATTCTTACAAAAAAAACAGATAAATGGTGTTAATGTTAAGATGACGATGTCGTTAGAAGTAAAGACTGTTAATACTGATGTTAATAAATAGAAGATTAGGAAGAGAACAAATTGGTTCTTTCCTGCTTTCTTAGTTGCTTCAAGAGCAAGAAATCTAAATAAGCCTAATTCATCTAGATAAATAGATATAATAGTCATTGAGAAAAATAAGACTAAAATCTTTAATGGATTAATTGCAGAAGATGAAGTTAATGTCTTCCATAATTCATTTAATGGTACTAAGGAGAAGATTAATAAAATTGCTGCTCCTAGTAAAGCGATTAACCAATAAGTATCTAGAGTGATATTTTTAATTTTTATATGTGGGAATAAGAGTATAGACAATGTTATTCCAATAAATGTAATAAGTGCAATAATAAGTGTAGTAATCATAATTTAAACCTCACTAATTATGCGCTTTTTATTACATAAAGCAAGCAAAATGAATAAAGTCTTTTATTTAACAATATATGGTTTTAGAGTATAATATTATTGAGGTTACAAAATGAAAACAAATATTTTAGCGTTAGACCTTGGCAAAGGTTCACTTGGACTTGCTATTTCTCGTTCGGGAATGCTTGTTACACCATTACCAAATTTAAGATTCAAGATGATGGATTACGATACATGTTTAAAGATGCTTAAGCAAGCTACTGAATATGAACGTGTTGAACATATTGTTATAGGTTATCCTCTTTATCCAAGCGGAGATCCTTGTGAAATGACTCCTATTGTTGAAGAATTTATTCCTCGTGTACAGGCTTTATTTCCTAAAGCAGACATTGTAAAACAAGATGAACGTGGATCTACTGTTGAAGCTAGTGAAATGTTACATGGCAATAATAAGAATTCTAAAAAGCAAAGAGCAGTTATTGATTCTGCTGCTGCGATGATTATTTTAGAAAGATATTTAAAATCAATTGGTCAATATTAATCTTACCTATAATTTACTAGGTGATAATTATGAACGTATTTTCAGGAATGTACTGTAGAGCAGTACAAAAAATAATTTTCTTATTTCAAAGCTCATTAGTTTTTCGTGAGCCTGAACTTTATAGTAATCTTGAAGATATAGAGACTATATTGATTAAAAACAATAAAATTAATCCTTTAATTGTCGTTAGTAATACTGTATCTAAATCTAAACGTTTTAAATCTTTAATTAAGGCTTTAGATAAAATGAAAATTAATTATGTGGTCGATACTTCAGTTAGTCACGATCCTACTTTTAAAGTGGTCTATAATTTAAAACAAAAATATATAGATAATATGTGCGATGCTTTTGTTGCTATTGGAGGAGGTTCAGTTATTGACGCGAGTAAAGGATGTGCGTTACTAGTATCTCATTTAGATAAGAAAATTGAAGATTTTAGAAAACTTCTTTCTGTTAAAAATGAGATGCCTTTATTTATTGCCTGTCCTACTACTGCAGGAACTGGTTCAGAATGTACTGCCGCAACGGTTATTACTAATGAAGAAAATAATGATAAGTTTGCACTTTCTGATCCTAAATTAATTCCTCATTACGCAATTCTAGATGATTCTTTATTAGATTCATTACCTTCAACTATTATTTCTGTAACTGGAGTAGATGCTTTATCTCATGCTATAGAAGCGTATCTAGGAATAGATGAAACTGAATTTACTAATGAAAAAGCTTTAGATGCGATTAAATTAATTAAAGAAAATTTATTAGATTTCTATAACGATCCTTCTAATGATAATGCTAGAGGTAATATGCTTAGAGCTTCATATTTAGCAGGTTTAGCGTTTACTAGAGCATATGTTGGTTACGTTCATTCTTTAGCCCATGCAATAGGAGGAACTTATCACAAGGCTCATGGTTATTGTATAGGTATCTTACTCCCATATGTACTTGAAGCATATAATAGTAAAATTTATAAAAAATTAAGTAAAATTTCAGACTATTTAGAATTAGTATCATTAGATAAATCTGATAAAGAAAAAGCTAATGCAGTTATTTCTTGGATTAAGGAATTAAATAATAAACTGGGAATTCCTTCTTCTTTTGATGGATTAATTAAAGATGAAGAGTTAAATAAACTCGCTCGTCACGCATCTAAAGAAGCAAATCCATTTTACCCAGTACCAAAATTATTAAATACTAAGGAATTAAAGAATATCTTAATTAAATCAAATAAAAATAGTTAAACCCTTTATCAGGGTTTTTCTTTTGATTAAAATAGATTTATATTTCAGGAGAAAACTATGGAAATTTGGCAACTTGTTTTATTAATTATTTTAGGTTCAATCATTACTTTTTTGCTTATTAGATATATAGTCATGGTCTTTATGATTAAAAAGATATTATTAAGTACTATGCCTAGATATGAAAAGCCTGAATATCCAATGTTTATTACTTATGATGATATTAAAGATAAATATCCTAGAAATGAATATTCATTTAAATCAGGTAAGAATCTTTTAAGTGCCTTCTTATATGGTAAAGATAATACTAAAGGCTTTATTGTCTATGTTCACGGTATGTGTCCAGGTCATATTGGATATTTGTCAGATATCATTGAACTAGTTAATAGGGGATACCAAGTTTTTACATATGATTTTACTGGTACTGGTTCTTCTGAAGGTTCATCTATGAAAGGCGTTCAAGCTCAAGCATTTGATTTAAGAGCTTGTTTAAAATTCTTATCTAAATCTGAAGAATTTAAAGATAAAGATATTTATTTATATGGTCATTCAATGGGTGGATACGCTGTTGCACTTGATGTTAATGAATCTTCTAAGATTAAAGCCTGCGTATCTATTGCAGGATTTGATGAACCATTAAGTGAAATTATTAACACTTCATTAACTAATGATAAGACTAGAAAATTTATGAAAAAGAATCGCTTTAAATTCTTAAGCGCGATGGTTTTAATCTTTGGTTTCAATGCTAATAAAAAAGCTTCTAAAGAATTAAAAAAGACAAAAGTACCAACCTTAGTTTTCCAGGGTAATGATGATGCTGTTGTTAATTATCAGCTTGATTCAATTTATTCTAAGAAAGATGAAATTAATAATGATTTAGTAGAATATATCTTAGTAGATACTCCTCCTCATAATAATCATTCAACAATTCTTGCTTCTACTGAATGCTATGAATACCAAAAGATGAAAGAAAAAGAAAGAATAGAACTTGCGAATCAATATGGTGATAAGGCTAAAGGTTATAAGGAATCTTATGATACTTATGATGTCTTTAAAGGCAATGTGGCAAATCAAGATTTAATGAATAAAGTTGATTCATTTTTTATGGAGCGTAAATAATGGAAGATTTAGTTTCATTTACTAAGAAAATTAATTCATTCATTAAAAGAGGTGAAGAAGGTAATGTTATTCTTCTTAATTTTTTAGATGATGCAGAAAGAAGTGTCGTTGAAGAATTAACTGCTCGTTCATCTTTAAATATCTCTTTCTCTGGCGGTATTAAAAACGCGGATAGAGTTAGATGTATTATGTCTTATTACGACGTTAGTGAAGAAGATTATAAAATTAAAGTTTATCAGATTATCTATAATAAGAAATTTTATGAGATATATCATCGTTCTATACTTGGTTCTTTAATGAGCTTAGGTATTAAAAGAGAATGCTTAGGTGATATTGTTATTAAAGACAACAAAGACGCATTCTTTGCGTGTACTAATGAAATATCATCATTTATTGAAAGTGAGTTTAAAAACGTGGGAAAAGCTCAAATACAATTAAAAGAAGTATCTTTCCCTGTAGAAAATGAAATTAAAGAAGAATCTAAAGTACATTTTGTTTCTTCTTTAAGACTTGACGCTATTATCGCGGCAGGATTTTCTTTATCTAGAAGTGAAGCTTTAGAAATTTTAATTAATGGAGAAGTATATGTTAATCATTTATTAAATCAAAATCCTTCTTATCTAGTTAAAGAAAATGAAGAAATATCTGTTCGTCATTTTGGTAAAATTAGAATTAGTTCTATTGGAGGAACATCTAAGTCAGGAAGAAAAGCAATTGAAATTGCTCGAAGAGTCTAATAAAGGGGGGGGCACTTGTCAAGGTGTCCTTTTTATTTTTATAATGTAGATATAAAAATATGATTTGTGGAGGTAATTATGGAACAACACAAATTAACTTCAGGACCATTACTTGATAAAGATGGCAATTTATTAGAAGCTGGATATTCTTTTAGCTTAGTTAGAACATACTCTCGTAAAGATATTAAGGCAGGAAAATCCCGTATTAAAGAATGGGATTACTACTATATTGGAGATGATAATTTTGGTATTGCTTTAACTATAGATGATAATTCTTATATGGGACTTGTTTCTGCTTCCATTTTGAATTTTAAAGAGAAGACATATATTAACGCTGCAAGGATGTTTTGGTTCCCTTATGGTAAAGTACATTTACCTTCTTCATCTTCAGATGGAGATGCTAGAAAAGAAGGTAAGAATTATTATTTCTCATTTGAAAATGATCATGGTAATAGACATCTTAAAGTCTATATGAAGAATATGACTAAAGGTAAAGATTTCTATGCTGATATTTACTTGACTCCTTCAAGCAAGAACTCAATGGTTATTGCGACCCCTTTTGAAAAAGATAGACATTTCTATTACAACCAAAAGATTAATAATTTAGTTGCAGTAGGTTCTTTTAAATATGGTAATGAAGAATATACCTTTAAAGAAGGTACTTTGGGAGTACTTGATTGGGGAAGAGGTGTCTGGACTTATAAAAATACTTGGTATTGGTCATCATTAAATGTTACTCAAGATGATAAGAAGATTGGATGGAACTTAGGATACGGATTTGGAGATACTAGTAACGCTAGTGAAAATATGCTCTTTGTTGATGATAAAGTTTATAAATTAAAAGATGTTATTTTTAATATTCCTCAAAAAGATAATAAAGATGATTTTATGAGCGAATGGACCTTTACTAGTGAATCTAAAGATATTGATATTAAATTTACTCCTATTGTGGATAGACACGATAAAACTAATGCCTTGATTATTGCTCAAGACGCTCATCAGGTATTTGGATTATTTAATGGTAAGATTAAAACTAAAGACGGAGTAGTTAAGATTAAAAACGCCTTAGGATTTGCAGAAAAAGTATCTAATAAGTGGTAAAAGATACATACATATAATCGATAATAAATTACAAATATCTATGTATAGATATAATGCTTTTATAGTGGTACAATATTACAAGGCGAAAGGGGGATAAATTATGAAACATTATTTATTTGATTTAACTCTTAATACACGCGATTTAGGTGGCTATAAAACTAGTGAGGGCAAAGTTACTAAATATTTACGCTTTATTCGAAGCGATTCTTTAGATATGCTTGGTGAAGA
>DEWM01000066.1 GCA_002363635.1 Caryophanales bacterium UBA3210
ATTCTTTAGATATGCTTGGTGAAGAGGCTAAGAACTTTTTGCTTGAAAATAATTTTAAAACTCAAATTGATTTAAGAACTGAAACTGTTATTAACACTTATCCTTCTGCCTTAAGTAATGATAAGCGTTTTAAATATTATAATTATTCATTAGTTGAAGGAAGTGGTATACCTCTTACTGATGAGAATGCCGCGAAATTATATTTACAGATGGTGGGCAATCACGATACTTTCTATAAGATCTTTACTACTATCTTAAATGCTGATGGAAACGTTATTTATAACTGTACTGCAGGTAAAGACCGTACAGGTATGGTTACTGTCTTATTATTCTTACTTGCTAAAGTCAGTGAAGAAGATATTGTTGAAGATTATTTTGTTTCTAATGAATGTATCTATTCTAGAATTCATCTTAAACAAGAAAGAAATGGTACTTTCCCACATTCTTTAGGCTATTGTAAGAAAGAATACTTAATTGATTTTTTAAAGATGTTTAAAGAAAAATATGGAGATGTCATTTCTTATTTCCATACTATTGGATTAACTGATGAACAAATTTCTTCATTAAAAGAAAGATTGGTAGGTGAAGAGTAATGAGTCAACCTTTAGCGGATTTACTCCGACCAAAATCTTTAGATGAAGTTGTCGGACAAAAACACTTATTAAGCAAAAATAGTGCACTGAGAAAAATTATTGAAAGTGGTCATATTCCAAATATGATTTTTTATGGTCCTTCTGGAACTGGTAAAACTACTCTTGCAAATATCATTGCTTCAATGACAGATATGACTTTATATAAAGTCAATGCTACTACTGCCTCTTCTCAAGACATTAAAGATGTCTTAAGTAAAGTTGATACTTTAGAAGGTAGAAATGGTATTTTATTATACATTGATGAAATTCAATATTTCTCTAAAAAGCAACAACAATTATTACTTGAATATATTGAAACAGGTGATATTACTTTAGTCGCATCTACAACTGAAAATCCTTATTTTTATGTTTATAATGCTTTAATTTCTCGTTCTACAATTTTTGAATTTAAACCAGTATCTGCTTTTGAAATTCAGAAGGCTGTAGAAAGAGCCATTCAACTAGTTGCAACTCAAAAACAAAACAAAGTTAATATTGAAGAAGGGGTAGTTAAATATCTATCTACAATATGTGGAGGAGATGTAAGAAAGGCTATTAATTCAGTAGAATTAATGTTTGATATTTGTAACCATTATGATCAGACATATTTCTTAACTATGAATGAGGCTCGTCAAATCGGTCAACGTTCTCAAATGAGATATGATAGAGATGGAGACGAACATTACGACACCTTAAGTGCTTTCCATAAATCAATTAGGGGAAGTGATCCTGATGCGGCAATATTTTATCTTGCAAAATTACTTGAAGCAGGTGATTTACTTTCACCTTGTAGAAGACTTCTTGCAGTCGCATGTGAAGATATAGGACTTGCTTATCCTAATGCGATTGTAATTACTAAAAACTGTGTAGATTCCGCGCTTCAACTTGGTTTACCAGAAGGTCGTCTTCCTTTAGCGGAAGCGGTTATTTTCTTATGTACATGCCCTAAGAGTAATTCTGCGGCTATCGCAATAGATAATGCTTTAGATACTATCAAAGAAGGCAAGGGTATTAAGGTACCTAACCATTTATTAGATGCTCATTATGAAGGTAGTAAAAATTTAGATCATGGACAAGATTATAAATATCCTCACGACTATCCTTCTCATTGGGTTAAACAACAGTATTTACCTGATGATTTAAAGGGTACACAATTTTATTCTTATCAGAATAACAAAGTTGAACAGGCTGCAAAAGCTTATTGGGATTTAATAAAAAAATAGAGAGCAAAATAAAAAAATAAAGAAATTTCAAAAAAATTCTTTACATTATAAAAAGATTTGTTGTTTAATAAGTGCAACAAATTGATATGTCACTGAGTAGAGGCGCTGTCGATATCAGTACTAAGATGAGGAGGTATCCGTTGATTCTTAGGAAAGGAGAGATGGCCGAAAGAATGGTGAAGACATTCATTATTCTTGGGTGGTTGCTGAATAAGCAAACAACTGTCACTTTGAAAAAAGTGGAGAGCTATTGTGAATTAATTGTTACCATTTTTCGGTATTAGTTTTGCCAAGATCTGGTAGATTATGATTAATTGAGCAATGGTAATCCCATTGCTCTTTTTTCTACTTCCGACATAAAAATTTGCAAGTTTATATGTTAGAAGGAGAGATTAGGATATGAAGAGAACATTATTAAACGGTGCCCTTATTGGAGCGTGCATTATTGGAGGACTTACTTCTTGTGGAAATAACAAAGTTGATCCTCTTGCCGATGGAGTCTTAACTATTGGACTTGAATGTGCATATGCACCATACAATTTTACAGAATATTCACAAAATGAAAACAACATTCAAATTAATGGTACTAATGAATACTGTGGAGGCTATGATATTTTAATTGCAAATGAAATTGCAAAAGATTTAGGTGTTAGAGTAGAAGTAGTTAGATGTGAATGGGATGGACTTATTCCTCAATTACAAAGTGGGGCAATTGATGCAATTATTGCAGGTATGACAGATACTCCTGAGAGAAGAAACTCTATTGATTTTACAGATGAATATTATTCTTCTCAGTTAGTTATTGTTACTAATAATTCAAATGCTTCTGCAACACAAGTTTCTGATTTTACAGGCAAAAAATTAGTCGCTCAAATTGGTACAGTTCAAGCCGACTTAATTACATCTTTAGCAGAATCTGATGGAATTATTGCCGCAAACCCTACAGTTACTTACCCAGAAGCTTTCACAGCTTTACAAGCAGGTACAGTCGACGGAGTAGTATGTGAAAGACCAGTTGCTACTGATTTCTTAGCATCGACTTTAGGAGAAGGTTATCAAGAAGTAGTAATGGAAGGAAATGATGATTTTATTGTTTCTGTTTCTATTGGAATTTCTAAAAATGCTGTTAGCACTTATAAAGAACAATTAAATGCATCACTTGCAAAGATTAGTACTGCAAGAAGAACTGAATTAATGAACATTGCTACAGGAGCGAATTAATATGTTTAATATTTTAGTAGATATCCCTCGTACATTACCTGATGGATTTTTTTCTCAGGTAGGATTCTTTATTCAGTATTATTGGCTTGAGTTTTTAAAGGGAATGGGTGTGACATTACTTATTTCTTTAGTAGGAACAATATGTGGCTTTGTTTTAGGTATTGGGCTAGCTTTACTTCGTAAGCTTGATAATAACCCAAATGATAATAAATTAAAAAAAGGTGTTAAGAAATTTTTATCTGGATTATC
>DEWM01000068.1 GCA_002363635.1 Caryophanales bacterium UBA3210
GCTCTATTCACTGAGCTACGGGCGCATCGCAATTAGTATTATAGCAATTAAAAACCTTTTTGAAAATAAAAAAATTTAATAATTATAAAAGGTGGATTTCTCCACCTATATTATTTATTAAATTCTATGTTTAGATAAATAGAAAATTGCCATTGTACCAGGTCCAGAATGGGCTCCAATTACTGGAGTAAGATAATCAACAAAGATTCCTTTAGATTTAAATCTCTTTTCTAATTCATTTTTAAACCACATAGCGTCATCTTGACAATCTCCATGAGCAATATAAATATATTGTTTTTCTGGTTCATCAATAGTTTCTACTATCATCTCTATCATTTTCTTTAATGTAGCTTTTCTACCAATTACTTTACCTAAAGCTTGTAAATGACCTTCATCATCTACGTGCATAATTGGTTTAATCGCAGCAAATCTTGCAACTAAATAAGTAGCCTTAGTTATTCTTCCCCCTCTATATAAATAAAACATCTCATCTACTGTGAATAGATGAGACATTCTTAACTTATTAGCTTCAATGAATGATGCAACGTCTTCAAGTGATTCTCCTGAATCTCTGAATTCGCATGCATATGTTAATAATAGTCCTTGGCCAAGTGTTGCGCTTAATGAATCAATAACGATAATCTTTCTATCTGGATATTTTTCTTCTAAATTCTTTTTTGCAACCATTGCGTTTTGGTATGTACCACTTAATCCACTTGAGAATGCTAAGTAAATAATATCATTTCCTTTTTCAAGTTCTTTAGTAAAGGCTTCTTCAAAAGTAAATGTATTAATAGAACCAGTAGTAACATTTTCCTTTCTTCTTAATGCTGCATATACTTCTTCCATAATTTGTTTATTAGAATTTTTATATTCTTTACCATTAATGAAGAATGAGAGAGGAATGATTGTTACATTCTTTTCTTTTGCCATTTCATCTGTGTAATTTGAACCTGTGTCTGAAAAAATTTTGTATGCCATAAGTAAACCTCCTAGATTTCTTGACCTTAATTTATCATTAAGAATTCATTTTGTTAATACCTTTTTTCCCTACTATTTAATCTGCTTTTGGTAGAATTATTATTTTAGTCGTAGAGTTAGTTTTTTTGTGTCTACAAATAGTAGGGTTGCGCGTAACATAGGCGTTTTTAAGCTTTTAAAGATTTCGTTTTTAGTAAAAATTTGCCTCTCATTTTCTTCACATGTAAAATAAAAGTAGCTAAAGTTCTTGACTAAAAATACTACTTGAATTATATTCAAGATATGAAAACAGAAGAAGAAATTAGACATACGATAGCTTCAAACCTATCTTTCTATCGCAAATTAAACAACATGACTCAAGCTCAAGTTGCGGAACTTTTATCATACTCAGATAAAGCTATCTCAAAATGGGAAAGAGGAGAAGCTGCTCCAGATATCTATATTCTTACAGCGTTCGCGGAAATCTATCATGTTTCAGTTAATGATTTATTATCAGAAAAGAAATTAAAGAAATTACCTTCATCTAGAAGAAATCATTTCTTAATTACTTCTCTATCTGTAGGATTATGTTGGCTAGTTGCAACAATCGTATTTGTCGCATTGCTTTGGATAGGAAATGGTTCTACTTGGTTAAGTAGATGGTCATATATGCCTTATATCTATGCAATCCCTGCTTCATTTATTGTTACTCTAGTATTTAATAAAATTTGGGGAAGAAGAAAATGGTCAGTAATTCTAGTTTCTGGAATTATTTGGGGTGTTGGTCTAGCTTTAGAAAGGTCTACATCAGGATATATGGAAGGAGCATGGCTCTTCTATATCATTTGTATTCCAGTAGAAATACTTACATTGCTTTGGTACTTAATTGTTAGAAAAGGCAATTCAAAATATACACAAGGTTAAAAAAATGCTCTGAAGAACTAACTTCAGAGCTTTTATTATCTACTTACAATATTATATTTTTCTTTAATTTTCTCTTTATTTTTATACATATTTTCATCTGCTCTTTGGAAGACTTCATTGTATGAAGTATTGCTTAAGTGCTTCGCGCTTCCAATAGCCACAGACAAAACAAGAGTTTGCTCTTCAAAAATGATTTCTTGATATGCAAATCGTTCTTCAAATTTATTTAATAATGTAGGTAAGTTTTCATAATCTTCATTCGCGCATATTGCAACGAATTCATCTCCACCAGTATGGAACAATCTACTATGTTCAAAAATAGAAGGTAACTGATGACCAAATTCAATAATTAATTGGCAACCATATCGGTGTCCTAAAGTATCATCAGTATGTTTTAAGCCATTTAAATCCATTACTACTACAGCATATTTATTTAATTCAACTTGTTTCTTTTCAATCTTAATAAGATATTCATAATATGCTCTTTCGTTTCCAAGTCCTGTTAAGATATCTGTATTATTAGTTCTAATCATATCGTTACGGTTTCTTTCAACTGCACCGATATAGATAAATAAGAAATAAATTAAACACGCTAAGACAATAGTAGTAGATAAGTTTTCTGTATCATAATACATCTCTGCCACTGATGAGAAAATTGTAAAGAAGAAGATAATACCAGCTAAAAGAATATTTCTAGTTCCAGATCTATAATATTTAATAGTAAGAACTACTGCAGCATATATTAATAATACAAAACATAATAAAGGGGAATAATATCTAAAGAACAATACTTTTCCAGCTTTCCAAGAATTTTCATAAATAACAAATGTTAGATTATTAAAATATGTTTGAACGTAAATTGGAACAGTTAGAGCAACTAGTCCTACTAAAATCCAGTTCCACTTGGATTTTGCAGCTAACTGAATAAATAACAATACTAATGTTGGTCTAAGACAATAATTGATGAAAGACAAAGTCTTTCTCATATTGTCTCCTCCATACTTATTATATTTACTTACCGCTTCACTAGTAGAATAACCAATTCCACTTAGCTTAGCCTCCATATGAACAGATATTGATAAGAAAATAGAAACACCAATAATAATATAGAAATATATTCTAGTCCTATCTTTAATCTCCTTAGATAAAAGGACTGCTAAAAATAGTGCTACTCCTGCAAATAGCAAGTTAATGTTTTCGAGTAAAAATTCAAAGACAGTATCCATACTACACCTGAACTTTCTTCCCCCAAAAATATTATAAGAATTATTACTTATTTTTCTTATAAATGATTCCTTGTATTAATTTTACCATAGGTACAGTAACAATTGTAAGAGGGTAAATGATATTAAAGACGTTAATAGATGCTGTAAAATCAACTGGTAGAAGTCCAAATCCAACATTTGAAGGTCCATCAATATTAAGTGATAAAGAAATAAAGAATAAGATGATAGAAACTAATGAAATAATAGTACCTACTAGTCCAATGATAAAATCATGTTCTTTTCTAACCTCTTCTTTTAATTCTAAATAATGGAATTCATATATCATCATATAAACCCAAGGTAAGATAAATAATATAAATAACATAATAGAATAGAAGACATATCCATTACTTAAATCAATAGATTTAAAGAAATATATTGTCGCAGAAAAGCTAAATAAAGCAACTAGTAACCAAATACCTTTACCGATATTTGCGATTACTCTACATTTTTTATTTTCTACACCTCTAGTAGGTAAAGATAAATTAATTTCATTCTTTAATTTAGTAGTAATAATAACACTAAGTACACCGATAACAATTAACACTAAACCAGTTAGCATCTGATCTAAAGGATATAAATCTGTAGGTGAACCTTCAATTAAAGAAGAATATACCTTAGTACCAAGTCCAATTAATGGAGCAAGAGCAGAAATTGTACCAAAAACAATAATAGTAATAGAATGTTTAAAGATACGTTTACAAGTAATATCTTTATTATAATTTCTAAATAAGATATGTAAATTACCAAGTACAAAAATACAACCAATAGTACTACTTAAATATGGTAAAGATCTTACTATGTCACGAAGCGCAATATCACTAGAAGAAGAAATAATAGATCCAATGATATCACACATCATATAAACAAAATCAAAGAAGTAACCTGCACAAGTTGCAAATAATAAAATGATTAAAATAGATAAAGTAAATGATTGATTCCATGTCTTCTTATCACATGAAGCAAGAATTCTATTTTCTTTTTTAAATAACTCTTTCATTAGAATTTCACCCATCTGACAAAGTCTTCATTGTCCCTTTCATTTAAATATAAGTGATATAAATCAAATTCTTCATTATCTCTTAATGTTACTAATGAAGCACCAATTAAATCAAATTCTTCATTAATACCAACTGATGTAAGGCCATCTTGTACTTCTTTAGTCTCGTCACTAGCATCAACATGTGCAAAATATAATTCTTTACCAGTTTTAACACCAAGTCCAAGTACCATATTATGATATTCAACTGTCCAGTCAACATTATGAGCATGTCCACTGAAAGTAGCTTTAACATTCATCTTTTCCGCTTCAGTTAAGAATTTACTTGGAGCTTCTTGTTCTGCAAAAGATTCAAGTTTAAAGAATTTATTTTTATAAGAAGCACCATTAACTACTTCATTATAAATAGTCTTCATTTCAGGTGAAGGGATATGATAATAAGCAATAACAGGTACTGAAGAACCTACTAAATCATGTTCTTTCTTTAACCAATTTACTTGATCATCACGAATATAGTCATAGTTTCTAGCAATAGAAGCAGATGAATCAGAGAAAGATGCACCAGAATCTAAATTCGCAATCTGCCATTTAGTATTATTATCTTCATCTTTTAAGTTAATAACTAAATTACTTCTACCATATAAATCGTCATTAGGTTCAGTATATATGCAGTGTTCTGCATTTATAAATTGTTTAGCAAGCCAAGTAGGATTATATGTTCCTTGTCTATCATGGTTTCCCCATAAAATTGTATATTTAAAGTCATACTCTTTAGCTTCTTCTTCCATAAAATTAACAAAGCTTTTAACATAATCAGAATTAGATAACATAAATGTATCACCAGTAATTTCAATTAAGTCAATTTTAGCGTCATTACTTTGAGTTTTAAGAACATAACCTTTAGCTTCTTTAATAACTTTATGTAAATATTGTTTAGATGAAGTATCAGATGTATTTAAGTTCCAATGGATATCAGTTAATTGTAAAACATTAAATTTATTATGATAATCCATAGTAAAAGCATAATCATCTAGATGATCTTCATAATGACTTACATTGCCGCATCCAGTTACAAACAAAGACAATACAAGCAATGAAGTTTTTATTATTTTATTCTTCATATTAGTTAGTCTCCTTATTTACATTATACACATTTATATTCTATCAAGTTAAACAACACATTAATTTATATAAAAATTCATATTATTGTATTTACGATAATTACCTACATTTTCAACCGATAAAAAACTACATAAATTTATTGACAATTGCAATATATTTTAGTTGATTTTCTTGCATACCTTACATAAATAATATTATTTATTATAACTTAAAGGTGCCTAAATGACGCCTATTTTTATGGTGCCCAATAATATTATAACGATAACATTCTGTAATCGGTAAAAATGTAGAATTCTACAAAAAATACGATTAGTTACATTGACTTAAGAAACACAAACTGTTATTAACACTTATCCTTCTGCCTTAAGTAATGATAAGCGTTTTAAATTTTAAATTTTATAATTATTCATTAGTTGAAGGAATTGGTACTGAAAAACTATTATAACAATTATAAGCATCAAAAAAATCGCTTCATAATGTTGGGTACTCTACATAATGAGGCGATTTTATTTTTCTAATGGCGACCTTAATGCGATTCGAACGCACGACCTACTGCTTAGGAGGCAGTCGCTCTATCCAGCTGAGCTATAAGGTCATATTTACCTTAGAAATAATTCTAAGGTATAAAATAATCCTTATTGCTTTCTTAAAATAACAATATAAGAATGGTTCAAATTGACATAGAAGACACTTGGATAACCAAGAAGTAATCTACCTCTAGAATCATTATGATCATAGATAATAACGTCTTGATATAAGAAACCGTGTTTTACACCAAGTTTTGCCACATCAGAATGACATTCTACATATGGTCTACCATTAGAGATATCTCTAAAATCTCTAACGATAAGAGCAACATAACCACCGACCTTAATCTTGTCATAAGCACGAGCAAGCATTTGGTCATAGTTATATAAGAAATCTTCATATGAGAAATTAGCATTCTCTTTTTCTTCAACGTTATACATTACACTACTAATAGCAAGCTGAATTGAATTTGGTTCAATATAATCAGCATATTCATCAAAATAGCCGTTATAAGTTCTGTAATCTGAGTTAACAAGTAAATTCATTGAATTGACTAAATGATTATTAGCTTCAACAAATTTAACTGGATCAGTTTCAAAGCCTAATGCATGTCTATTGTTATGAATTGCTGCGACAAGTGAATTACCATAACCCATAAAAGGATCTAAGATAGTATCGTCTTCTTTAGAATACATGCTGATAATACGAGCATAGACTTCTTCATCGATTACATCTTGTCCAGAAACTTTGTTTTCTGAACGTGGAAAAGGAAGGTCATTCCAAACACTTCTTGAGCCTTTAGCCCATTCACTTGCGGAAAGTCCATTAAAAGTAGATTCTCTTTGTATCTTTTCTTTTTGTGATTCTTCAACTGAATCGACAAAGTAGTCTTTCTTGTTAGCCATATTATCTCCCGAGTTATTATTGTGGATTGCCACTTAAATTAAGGACATCTTCTTTTGGTGCCTCAATAACTTTAATTTCAATAGGTTCAAGCATACACTCTTCTTCATTGTATTCTTTAGAGAATTCATAGACGAGTTTAGCTTTGATATGAATCCATGATCTATCTTTTAGATCAAGTCCCATTTTGCTCTTTACGAGGAAGCCACATAATTGTACGTCATTTGCGCAGCAATTCATGACTTTTCTACCTGCAATAAATGTACCTGCAGGTAATTTATCAGAGAAGAAGATTTGGTTATCATATTCAACAACCTTACCTTCATATCTTTCTTTATGATCGAATGTATCAATGTAGAAAGTTGCAAAATCATCTCTCTTAACATCAATTACATCAGCCTCTACATCATAAGGAAGAGGTTCTTCAAATGCATCTGTTGCAACAAACTTTTCATCCATAATATAGAAGGCACCTTGTGAGTTAGCCATCTTTAATGGAGTTTTAAATGGTTCAAGTTGTTTAGAAGCATCAGTTACGTGAGTAAATACAACTAACTGTGCCTTTTGAACAATTTCCACCATCTTTTGTCTCATGTTATTAAAATAGATAGGGAATGTAGTAGCGTCAACAAAAGCGATAACCTGAACTAAATCCATGCACTGAGGGAACTGTAATTTAGATAAGTCCCACATACCGTTCATTTCAATAACAATTCTTTTAGGTTTAAATTCATCAATCTTTTCTTGGATAGACTGGTATGTAAATGATTCTTGATCTTCATAATACACAATATCTGTATTATGTTCGAACTTTAACATTTTAGCATCATATTCAGTTTCACCTTCTTCACAGACAATTAATAATGTTGGTTGATTAAAACCATCAGTCTTAATTGTTTCTGTGATAAAAGAAGTTTTACCAGCATCCATAATACCATTAATGAAGAATGTAGGTATTTTCTTTGTCATAATTAAATTTCCTTAAATAAATGTTCAATCTTTTCTTCATCAACATGATGGCCAATAACAACAATTCTACCTGTGTAATCTGGTTCACCAAGTCTAATATCATAATCACCAGTAACGTAGTCAAAATAGTACCACTTATCATTGTCTTTTGCTTTTAAGATACCTTTAGATCTTAAAATCATACCAACTGATTCATCAGTTTTTAATGTATCTAAGAATTTAACAAGTTCATCTTTAGTTACTGACTTAACTGTTTCCATACCCCATGAGTTGAATTCTTCATCAGCATCATGTCCGTGGTGATGGTGGTGGTGATGATGTTCATGACCTTCTTCATCGTGGTCATGATGATGACAGCAACATTCATCTTCTTCATCTTCATCATGATCTTCATGGTCATGATGATGGCAACAGTGTTCGTGTTCTTCTTCATCTTCATCGTGATGATGATGGTGATGATGGCATTCACATTCTGGGTCATCACATTCTTCTTCATCTTCAACTTCATCTACTAAGTGAGATAAAGTAACTTTTGATTCTAAGAATTCTACTAACTTATCTGCATCTAAAGCACTTACTGCAGTTGTAATAATTGATGAATCTTTGTTTTGTTCTCTAACTACATCAACTGTTTCTTGTAATTTAGCTTCATCAATCATGTCAGTTTTTGTAATGATAATTGAATCTGCAGTTGCAACTTGGTTAACAAAGAATTCACCAAAGTTCTTTAACTGTAATTTAGCCTTCTTACCATCAACAACTGTACATAAGATGTTGAGCTTTAAATCTTCACCAGTAACTTTCTTTACTGCGTTAACAATGTCAGATAATTTTCCTACACCTGAAGGTTCAATAATAATTCTTTCTGGCTTATATGTTTCTACTAACTCTTTGATAGATGCTTCAAAGTCACCAACTAAAGAACAGCAAATACAGCCAGCATTGATTTCTTTAATCTTGACACCTGCTTCTTTTAAGAAAGAACCATCGATACCAATTTCTCCGAATTCATTTTCAATTAAAACAACTTTTTCTTTTTTGAATTTCGCGCTTTCAAATAATTTTTTGATAACTGTAGTTTTTCCTGCGCCTAAAAAACCACTTATAACGTCTACTTTTACCATAATAAAAATAATCTCCTTTCGATTACATTGAATATTCTACCACCAAAAACATTTATTGTCATATTTTTAATAAAATATAACAATATTCATATTTTTTATTCTAGAACGAGAAAATTATCGCATAGTAATTATTTTAGTTATGTGTTTTAGTCACAAAAAAGAACTCACGAGGAGTTCTCTTATTTTTGGTCAATAAGAATTAAACGAGTATCAAAGTCACCAAATAATTTAGTCTTATCATTAAAGCCTGTACCAATGTAAGAAGGTCTTAAACCAACACCGAATGAATTAAGTAATTCACCCTTAACATTATATTCAAGTCCTTGTTCTTTCATTGAGACAAATTTTGCTAATAATTTAATTAAACCTCTATCTTCTTTTAAGTGAATAGGAGAGACCATATTTGCTAAGGTACCAAATCTAAGTAATGAATGGTTATAGCCTTTTGAATAAACCCTATATTCCGCGTTTTCTTCTAAGCCATGGAAACGGATATAATCTTCCCATTTACCTGCCGCAATACGATGTTGCATAATTACCCCCATCGCATGTTTTTTGTCTTCAGAAACAACACTTAACGTAACGTTATTTGTATCAAAAGATGATCTATATACTTTAGCGTTTACAAAGTAATCTCTTTGTTGTTTATAAAGTTTAACTTGCTCTTTGATTTCATTAAATTCTTTTCTAGTTGCGTCACAGATATTAAGTTCATAACCAAGTTGACCAAATAAAGCAACGTTAAATCTAATATCTAATGTTGTAAATCTTAATGTTTGATGGTTATGATGAGATGCTACGTGACAACCAAGTAAATTTAATGGATAACCATAAGAATAATATCTTTGGATAGACATTCTAGAAACAGCATCAGTATTATCAGATGCCCATGTCTGAGGGAAATATGTGCACATGCCAAGGTCAAATCTATTACCACCTGAAGCACAGTTTTCCATTAAGATATGTGGGAATTCTTTAGTTAATGTATCTAAGATACGATATAAGCCTAAATAGTAACGGTGTGAGACTTCATTCATCTTTTCACTTGCTAAAGACTGTGAGAAATAATCTGTGAAGACTCTATTCATATCCCATTTAACGTAATCAACACCCTGTGAGAAAACATATCTCATAGATTCAATTACATAATTAACAACTTCATCATTTGTTAAATCAAGAATCATCTGATGACGACCCATTGAATGATGATGGTCTTTTAATTTAAGTGCCCATTCAGGATGAGCTTTATATAAGTTTGATTTTTCGGAAATTCCTTCTGGTTCTACCCAGATACCGAATTTCATACCAATTTTATGAATTTTTTCAGATAAGCCAATTAATCCACCTGGAAGTTTTTTCTTATTTTCTTTCCAATCACCTAAAGATGAATCATCTTCATTACGTTCACCAAACCATCCATCATCAAGAACGAATAATTCAATACCAGCTTTTGCAGCTTTCTTTGCCATCTTAAGTAATAATGACTGATTAAATTTAAAATAAGCAGCTTCCCATGAATTAATTAAAACAGGCCTGGGCATAAACGCAAATTCACTTCTAACGATGTGTTTATTAATAAATCCATGTAAGTTATGAGACATTTCGTTATAACCGAAATTTGTATATGTCATAACAGCTTCTGGAGTTCTAAATGTTTCACCATTCTTTAATGTATATGAGAATGTAGTAGGGTTAATACCTGTTAAGAATCTTAAATGGTTTTGAGTATCAACTTCGACACTTTCTTGATGGTTGCCAGAATAGATTAAGTTGAAGCCATAAACTTCACCATTTTCTTCTGTACAGCCTTTTTTAGAAAGCATAACAAATGGATTTGATCTAGATGAAGATAAACCAACAAGTGATTCAGATACTAATGAACCAATAATACATGGTTGATCATATCTTTTCATTTCTTTAGTCCATCCACCGTGGAATGAAGTAAATGTATATTCTTCGTTATATAAATCAAGTTGTAACGAGAATGCTCTTAAGACCTTAACATCATCAGTACCTAAGTTCTTAATTTCCATTCTTCTAGTAATGACATCATCACTTTCATAAATAGAATAAATTAAAGTAACTTCAACTTTATTTTCTTGATCTAATAAAGTGATGAATAAATCTTCAATTTTTTCACCTTTTGCTCTAGAACAAGGAAGTTCTTCCATTTCAACGTGTTCTTTAATTTCATAGCCTTGATATTTTAAATCAGTAGTTCTACTACCATTAACATATTCAATTTCTACAAGAGGATTTCTAATATCACCCTTTCCACGAGTTGAATATTCAAGTAATTTACTTTCAAGAGTCATTGCTTGATGTTCTTCATCATAAGAAACAGCATTACCAATTGGGAATTCCTGTTTGCTCTTTAATGCTTCAAATGCCTCATTGTTTAAATCAATTTTTTTACCATAATATAAGTGTTCTAAATAATTGATGTCATTGACAAAGAAGCCATATGTTGTACGTTTAGTAGATAATTCAAATACTTTATTTTCTGTTACTTTAATCATTTTTATCTCTCCATTTCTCCCTCATTATAGCATAATGAAAGGGTTTGCATACTTTTTAAATTTCGATATTACCTTAAATTTAAGGTACCTATTAATAATCAGGCGTAAAACTAGTATAAATTCATTTTAATCTATCACTTCAAAAGTAAAAAAGATTCTTGAAATTAAACCAAAAATCTTTATAAAAATTTTAATTACCTTCTAAATCTAGATAAGAACTCTTTAGTTCTTTCTTCTTTAGGATTATCAAAAACTTCTTGAGGGGTACCTTGTTCTAATATCCTACCATTATCTAAGAAGATAACTTTAGTAGATACTTCATACGCAAAACTCATTTCATGAGTGACAATAACCATAGTCATACCTTCTTTAGATAAAGAAGAAATAACACTTAATACTTCTCCGACCATTTCTGGGTCTAAAGCACTTGTAGGTTCATCAAATAATAATACTTCAGGATTCATACATAAGGCTCTAGCAATCGCGACTCTTTGCTTTTGTCCACCGGATAAAGAAGTAACTTTAGCATGAACAAATTGACTCATACCTACTTTTTCTAAATAAGACACGGCAATTTTTTCTGCTTCTTGCTTACTTCTTTTTAAAACATTCATTTGGGCAATAGTACAGTTTTTAAGTACATCCATATTATTAAACAAATTAAATGATTGGAAAACCATACCTACTCTAGAACGATATTTATTTAAATCAAATTTCTTATCTAAGATACTCTTACCTTCAAATAAGATTTCTCCAGAACTTGGTACTTCAAGTAAATTTAAGCATCTAATAAATGTTGATTTACCAGAACCAGAAGAACCAATAATAGAGATTACTTCGCCTTTATTAATTGATAAACTAATCCCTTTAAGTACCTCAAGATTATCAAATGATTTTTTTAAATCATTAACTTCAATTAAACTCATAACTATAATCTCCTTTCCTCTTGTTCTTTATAATCTTCGGCATCTATATTATCGTTAGTAGCAAACGCAGCAGGAGTAGTAACTGATGTTGGATTAGAAATCTTAGTCTTCACATTTAATTTCTTTTCAATTAATCTTAAGATTCTAGTTAAACCAATAGTCATAATTAAATATAAAATAGAAACGATGAAATAAACTGGGAATTGCGCGTACCATCTCGCGACAATTAATTTTCCGTTATAGAATAAATCAGTAACCATAATAACGGATAAAACTGATGTATCTTTAATATTAACTACAAGTTCATTACCAAGTGCAGGAATTACATTTTTAATTGCCTGAGGAATAACGATTTTAAACATCGTTTGATTGTAAGTTAAGCCAAGTGATCTACCACCTTCAATTTGACCTTTATCAATAGAATTAAGACCAGATCTAATAATTTCTGCCATATAGGCTGCAGTATTTAACGAAACAATGACAAAGCCTGCAATTAATGTAGACATTGTTGTACCAAAAGCATAAGCAACTCCATAGAAGATAACTAATGCTTGAACCATCATTGGAGTACCTCTAAAGACTTCAATGTAACAATAGGATAATCCAGATAAAAATTTCTTAA
>DEWM01000085.1 GCA_002363635.1 Caryophanales bacterium UBA3210
TTCATTACGTAAATATTCTCTACTTTGAGGTGGTACAAGTTTACCAGATAACATTAATGTAGATTTTTCAATGTCTTGAGGCTTAACTTTTCTTACATCATCTTTTGCTTGTCTAGCCGCTAAACGAGCTTTTTGAGCTTCTAAAATACGGTTAAAGATCTTTTGTGCATAGACTTTATTTTCAATTAAGTAACGAGTCATATTAGCATAGACTAATGTATCAACTACATTAGTAGCTTCAGGTGTACCTAATTTTTCTTTAGTTTGACCTTCAAATTGAATTTTACCTTCTGGAATTCTAACTGATACTACACAAGATAAACCTTCTCTAATATCGTTACCATCAAGTTTAGCGTTACCTTTTAACAAATTATTACGTGAAGCATATTCATTAAAAGCTTTAGTTAAACCAGAACGATAACCTCTAACGTGCGAACCTTCTTCAGAGGTAAAGACAGAGTTAGCAAATGAATAAACTTTCTCTTCATAGACATCATCTAAGAATTGGAAAGCAAATTCTGCCTGAATTTCATTAGTCTTATCTTCAAAATAAGCAATTGGGTTAACTCCATTATAGTTTTCATTTTTCTTTTGTAAGTATTCTTTGATACCTTCGGTATAAAGGAATTCTTCTTTTTGTTTAGTTCTTTCATCAATTAAAATGAACTTAACATTATTACATTGACATGCAGAGTTATTTAAACGATCTTTGATTAAATCAAATTGGAAATTGACATCTGATAACATCTTTGGATCTGGTTTAAAAGTAACTACTGTACCTCTTTTTGTTGTAGGACCAACAATTTGAGTACCAGACTTAATATCTCCTCCATGTTTATATTCAGCATGATATTCAGTACCATCCTTATATACAGTTACTGTTAACCATTCTGAAAGAGCGTTAGCACATGCTGAACCAACACCGTGTAAACCTGCAGAAGTCTTATAGTTAGAAGCGTCGAATTTGCCACCGCCGTGAAGTGTACAGAAAACGATGTCTAAACCATCCATTTTCTCTTTTTCATTGTAATCACATGGAATACCACGGCCTTCGTCAGAAATTGTAATTGAACCATCTTTATTGATTTGGACAGTAATTTTTTTACCATACCCTGCCATAGCTTCATCGATAGCGTTATCGACGATTTCCCAAACAAGGTGATGAGTACCTCTGTAATCAGTTGAACCGATATACATACCAGGTCTCTTTTTTACAGGTTCAAGTCCCTTCAAAATTTTTAATGACGAAGCATTATATGTATCTTTTTTAGCGCTCATATAGTGTCCCCCTAATAAAATTAACATTCATATTATACAAAAAAAGTCTTTGTATTTCTAGATTAATAATATATTATTAAAGCGTATACGGAGGAACGTATGGATATTTTAATAACAATCTTAGTACTATGTGGATGTTTAGTACTTGGATACTTACTCGGATCTATCTCAAATGGCATAATTATTGGCAAAATAAGAACAAATAAAGACATCCGCGATTATGGGTCACATAATGCCGGCGGAACAAACGCAGGAAGAGTCATGGGTGCAAAATGGGGAATCATCGTTATTCTTCTTGATATGTTAAAAACAATCACTGCAGTCTTAACTTCATATTTTGTATGTAAGTACTCAGGTGTTGCTCAGTTCACTGTCTTTGCAGATGATGTAACAGAGTTTTCAGAACTAGCCTATATCTTAGCATCAGTAGGAGCAATTATTGGTCATTCATTCCCTATCTTCTTTAAATTTAAAGGTGGTAAATGTGTCGCAACATTCGCCGGTATTGTAGTAGCCTCGTCTTGGGTCTCATTAATTCTTGGATTTATCGTTTTCATGTTAGTTCTTATTATTTGGAAGCACGTTTCACTAGCATCAATGATTGGTTCATTATCATGTGCATTAGTATCAATCGTTTATGTCTTACTTCCATTTGAAATTAATTCTCTATTTATGAATTTAGCACCAGCTTCATGGTATTATGTAGCATTAATGTTCGGTGCAACTATTTATCTTTGGTATCGTCATAAAGCAAATATTGGTAGACTTCTTAGACACGAAGAATCAGTAATTGATATCACTAAAAAATTTAAAAGAAACAAAGCTAAGGCAAACGTTAACACAAACGATTAAGTTTGTTCAATTTTTCCACATTTTAGTAACAATTTAGTAACAATTTAGTAACAATATATAAAAACAGCTGTTCATAATTTAAAATTTGATGAACAGTTTTTTTATTAATTAAGTATTATTATTTCTCTATTTTTTACTTTTTTAGTTTATTGACGAGGATTATAAGCATAAATTCCTATAACATAATTGCTATATATAAGTACTCCATTACAATAATGAATATCATTATTATAATCAAAGCTTTCAAATGAAAGATAATATTTTTCTCCAGTATATTCTGTAAAAGGAATATAATCCCCTTCTTCATTTAAGATAATATCTTTAGTAGCAAATTGATATGTGTACGTTTCAAGAACATTTTCTGGTCTATATGTTTCAGAAAGTTGACCAGATTCAATAGTAGCATATCTATATTCAATGCTATAAATAGAAGCATTATTAAAATCATAACTATAATTACCTATAGTAGAATTATTTATAATCTTACCATCATATCTAACTTTAATTACGTCTCCTGCAATTAATTTATATTCAGGCTCAGGTAATTTAATTTCACCATTAGTAATCGTAGAATCAAGAACTAAAGATGCCTTCTTAGTTTCATCATTAAAATCATACTTAAACCCAAGTGTTATATAATCATAATCTTGTTCTCTAGCATGAATTAAAGTGCATGATACTAAAGGCATTACCAATGTTACTAATAACGCTAATTTAAGTATATTCTTTCTCATAAATCCCCCTCACATTAATTTAATTACATTATACAACATATAGTAACTATGTTAGAAAAAAAGCAGCTCAAGGCTGCTTTAATAATCAACTAACTACTTGTTAGCTTCGTTCATTGCGTTAACAACTCTTTTAATTTCTTTTTCAGAAGGTTTTCTACCCATCTGTAAGAACATTGCTCTAATCATCTTTTCATTGATTGGAGGGTTCTTTTGTAATTCTTTCTTCATTAAGAATCTAGCGCCGAAGAAACCAGCAGCTAAACCGCCAATTAATGCTAAGATAATAAACATAACGAATTGCCAAACTGGGATGTTCATCATAATTATTTTCCTCTCTTTTCTATATTATTAAGCTCTTGAATCATATTCGCCAGTATCTGTTTTAACTAAGATTTTTGTACCTTCTTCAACAAATAATGGGACTCTAACTTTTAAGCCTGTTTCACAAATTGCATCTCTTAATGCTCTGTTAACTGTGTCGCCTCTTACTGCAGGTTCTGCTTCAGTAATTGTTAAGACAACTTTTGCAGGTAATTCTACACCAACAATTTCACCCTGATACATAGTAACTTGAACAACTGATTCTGGAACTAAGAAGTTCTTTTCCCATTCAAGTGCTTCATGTGGGATTGATAATTGATCATATGATTCTTGATCCATGAAAACATAGCCTGATCCATCATCATATAAATACTGCATTGCTCTTTTATCAAGATGTAAAATTTCAACTTTGTCTCCACCGATGAAACCAAGGTCAACAATTGCACCAGTTCTAATGTTTCTTGATTTGACTTTGACTTTCATTTTAGCCATAGCAGTCTTGTTTAAATCAATATTTAAGCATGAGTAGATATTGCCATCATATTCGAAAGCATTACCTGGTCTTATTTCAGTAATGTTTACCATATATTTATAATCTCCTTCTATTAAACCTTTAATATTTTACTATATTAAAGAAATTAAGTCATTAAAAAATTTGAATTGAATTATAAACTAATTATTTT
>DEWM01000014.1 GCA_002363635.1 Caryophanales bacterium UBA3210
TCATCTTCATTTTCAGAATTTACCGGATCATCAGAACTAACAGGTTCATCTAGACTAATGTCTTCTGAGTTCTCTATATTTGTTGAAATTTCATCAGATGAACTTGAACTATTAGTATCTTTATCTTCAATTTCAGAATTTACTGGATCTTCAGAACTAACAGGTTCATCTTGGCTAATGTCTTCCGAGCTATCTATATTTGTTGAAGTTACATCAAATGATTTTGAATTATTAATATCTATATCTAGTTTATTACTGCAATATGCCATCGCAAAAACACATGCAGATAATAATATTACGGGAACAACGACAAAAAATATCTTTCGTTTCATATTATGATATTATCCTTTCTAAAAGCAATTAATTATTTATTCCCAATATCCGTAATAAGCATAAAGAAAAAAAAAAAAAAATGCAAGAGAATGAGCAATATTACATTTGTAAAGTTACTTAAATAACTAAATGTGACATTAATAACAATTATTTTAACTTGATTTTAAAGGCCTCACTTTACAAAAAAATTTGAATAATTGCTTTGCTTCTTCTACTGTCATCTTGTCAATACCTGAGGCACCTTTATTTCTAACAACTTGAAGGTATGCCTGATTAAGATTGTTTTTAGACAAGACCTTATTCTAACTATTTGCTACGTACTTCCTTCATCCCATGCCTCACGACAACGGCCTTGTGCTTCACTAGGTAGTTATTGCAATATTCCTCCTAAGGACTTTCACCGTAGGTGTATGACAGGCATGTCATACGCAAAAAAAGGTAGGCGTTTAAGTGCCTACCCTACATGTGCCGCGAATTTTTTGTTTAGCGCGACCCTACAAAACCCTAAAAAAATAATAGAGCCGTCTTTTATAATACTTATTTAATCTTAACTGCTTCTTTAATCATCTGTTTCTTTAATGATAATAAAGTTTCAGATAAATCGACATAGTATTCATGTGGATTCATGTAACGCTTAATTTCAGGATACATTGTTCCAAACATAGAATCTGCGAATGCTCTTCTTTCTCTAACTGATGGTAAGTTATAAACAAGTTTACCATTTGAGAAAATCTTCTTTTGTAATTCTTCTACTCTATAGTCATGTAAAGTAGTTTGTTTCCATTCTTCGGAAGGACAAATTAATGTGTATTCATCTTGAGGAATCTTTTCATCTGCTAAAGCAATAACATCGCCTAAAGCAAAGCCTGTTTTCTTATCATAGAAACGATATAATTTCTTGTAACCTGGAGTAATTGTTTTCTTTCTATCGTTAGAAACTTTAATTTTTGGAATAATCTTACCGTTTTCTTCGATTGCAACGAGTTTATAGACTCCTCCAACTCTTTCTAAAGATGCTGCGATATTGTCGCCTATACCAAGTGAATTAAAGCAAGCACCTTGTTCTTTTAAAGAAATTAATGTTTGTTCATTTAAGCCGTTTGATAAAGTAATGATTGTGTCTTTATAACCAGCTTCATCTAACATTTTTCTAGCTTGTTTTGATAAATATGCAAGGTCACCTGAGTCAATTCTAATACCTTTGAATTTTAATCCGTTTGGCTTTAAATAATCATTTGCAACTCTAATAGCATTAGGAATGCCTGATTTTAAAGTATCGTATGTATCTACTAAGAAAATGCAGTTATTTGGATTTGATTTTGCAAAGTGCAAGAATGCTTCGTATTCATCAACGCAATCACAGACAAGTGAATGTGCCATTGTACCAAGTGCAGGAATATCATACATTCTTGCAGAGATAGTATTTGATGTACCACAGCATCCGCCGACATAAGCATACATTGATGCATCGATAGCAGAATCAATACCTCTTGCTCTACGTGCACCAAATTCCATAACTGGAACATCACCTGCAGCATAGCAAATACGTTTAGCAGCAGTTGTGACAAGTGCGCCATGGTTAAATGCAGCAAGTAAAGCTGTTTCAATTAATTGAGCTTCAATAACTGGAGCCTTAACTGTAACTACTGGTTCCTGTGGGAAGACAACTTGGCCATCTTCAACTGCATAAATATCACCAGTAAATTTGATATTCTTTAAATAAGATAAGAATTCTTCACTAAAGCATTTAGTAGATCTTAAATATTCAATATCTTCATCCGCAAATGAAATGTCGCTGACATATTTAATAATCTTGTCTAAACCACCAGCAATTGTATAACCACCGTTAAAAGGATTTTCTCTAAAGAAAATATCGAAGTATACAATCTTATCTTTCTCGCCCATATCAAAATATGTTTGAGCCATTGTTAATTCATAAAAATCTGTCATTAATGTTCTATTCATATTATACCTTCTTTCCTGAAGCGAATTAATTATAACAAAGTTATAATATAAATATAACTGTATCAACAAAAAAATCCGTATTTTTTTACTTATACGGACTTTTTATTTGATTTTATTTTACTATTCAAGTTCAAATGCACCAGTATATAACTGATAATATGTTCCTTTAGCTTTAATTAAGTCTTCGTGGTCTCCTCTTTCAATGATTGAACCATGATCAAGAACCATAATAGCATTAGAGTTTTGAATTGTAGAAAGTCTATGTGCGATGACAAATACTGTTCTACCTTCCATTAATTGGTCCATACCAACAGTAACTAATTGTTCTGTATGAGTATCAATTGATGAAGTAGCTTCATCTAAGATTAATACTGGAGCGTCTGCTAAAGCTGCTCGAGCAATAGAAAGTAATTGTCTTTGACCTTGCGATAAGTTAGATCCATCGTTAGTTAACATTGTATCGTAACCTTGTGGAAGTCTAGTAATAAAATCATGAGCATTAGCAATCTTTGCAGCTTTGATGATATCTTCATCACTTGCATCAAGATTACCATATCTAATGTTTTCTTTAACTGTACCTGTAAATAATGATGTATCTTGTAAGACCATACCAATTGATCTTCTTAAATCAGCTTTCTTAATCTTGTTGATATTAATTCCATCATATCTAACTTTTCCATCTGCTAAATCATAGAATCTAGTAATTAAGTTAGTAATAGTGGTTTTACCTGCACCTGTTGCACCAACAAAAGCAATCTTTTGACCTGGTTTTGCAAAGATAGAAATGTTATGTAAAACAATCTTATCTGGTACATAACCGAAATCAACATCTGAAAGTCTAATATCACCTTTTAATTCAGTGTAAGTAAGAGTGCCATCACTATGAGGATGTTTCCATGCCCAGTGGCCTGTTCTTTCAGTTGTTTCTTCAATAGTTCCGTCTTCATTAATTTTTGCGTTAACTAATGTGACATAACCTTCATCTTTCTCTTCTTCTTGGTCAATTAAATCAAAGACACGAGAAGCACCTGCTAAAGCCATAACAACAGAGTTAATTTGTTGTGAAACTTGGTTAAAGTTATTTGCAAATTGTCTAGCAGCAGTTAAGAATGCAACAACTGATGCTGCTGTCCATGCGCTAAAGCCAGTAATAGTTAAGTTATTAAATGGTTGATAGATACACATTATTGTACCGATGATAGCAATAACAACATATAAGATGTTACCGATGTTATGGATGATAGGCGCTAAGACATTAGCGTAAGCGTTAGCCTTATACATATCATCAAATAATTGTTCGTTTAATTTGTTGAAGTCTTCAATAGCTTGTTCTTCATGAGTGAAGACCTTAACTACCTTTTGACCATGCATCATCTCTTCAATAAAGCCTTCTTCTTTAGCAACTGCTTGTTGTTGTCTCATGAAGTATTTTGCAGAACCACCGCCGACTTTGACAGTAGTAAAGAAAATAAAGAAGACACCAATTAAAGTAACGACTGTTAAATATAATGAGTTAATTAACATAACACCTAAAAGTAATGCAGCTGTTAAGATAGTTGAAATTACTTGAGGGATAGCTTGAGAAATTAATTGTCTAATAGCGTCAACGTCGTTAGTATATGTTGACATGATATCACCACGAAGGTTTCTATCGAAGTAAGAAATTGGAAGTTTTTCCATCTTACTAAACATTTTTGTTCTAATCTTATCTAAGAAACCTTGTGTAATAACCGCCATAATTTGGCCAAAAATAGTGTTAGCAATTAAGGCAACTAAATAAATGCTACCCATGACGATTAATAACATCATTAAGCTTCCACGAACGCTTTCATATAAGCCTTCAGCAGGAATAGAGGAAGTTGTTTTTACTGTATTGACCGCTTCTTCAACAATTGAAGTAACTCTTCCAAGGAAGAAAGAAGCAGAAACAGAACCAACTGCATTGATAATAATACAAAGTACTACGAGAATAATAAGGACATTATAGTCTTTCCATAAGTTACCTAGTAAACGTTTCATTGTGCCTTTTTTAGCTTTTCCACGTCCACCTTTAATATTCATTCTAGGCATATTATTTAGCACCTCCTTCCTCTGCTAAGTGATTTTGAGCAAGGTAAGTTTCCCTGTATTCAGAATTCTTTTTCATTAACTCTTCATGAGTACCTCTATCAATGATAGTTCCTCCATCCATCATGATGATTAAATCAGCATCTTGGATTGAAGTTAATCTTTGAGCAATAATAATTTTTGTTGTTTCAGGAATAAATTGTTTTAATCCCGCTCTAATTTTAGCGTCTGTTTTTGTATCGACAGCAGAAGTTGAGTCATCTAAGATTAAAACTTTTGGCTTCTTTAATAAAGCTCTAGCAATACAAAGTCTTTGTTTTTGACCACCAGAGACATTTGAACCTCCCTGTTCAATGTGTGTTTCATATTTATCGTTGAAACCTTCGATAAATTCAGATGCACAAGCAAGATCACAAGCTTGTTTTAATTCTTCATCTGTAGCATTTGGGTTACCCCATCTTAAGTTTTCAGCAATAGTTCCTGAGAATAATAAATTCTTTTGAAGAACTACAGAAACTTGGTTACGTAAAGTATCTAAATCATATTCTTTAACGTCAATTCCACCTACTTTTAAAGTACCTTCACTGACATCATATAATCGAGAAATTAAGTTAACTAATGTAGTTTTAGATGAACCAGTACCACCTAAAATCCCAATAGTTTGACCAGATTTAATGCTTAGATTAATGTTTTCTAAAGCATTCTTTTCTGCATCAGCTTTATATTTAAATGAAACATTTTCAAATTCAATTGATCCATCTTTAACTTCAAAAACTGGATTTTCTGGGTTTTTAATAGTTGGTTGTTCTTCTAAAACTTCTGTGATACGTCGAGCAGCTTCTAAAGACATTAAAATCATTAAGAAGATGATAGATAACATCATAAGTGACATTAATGTTTGAATACCGTAAGTAATTAATGAAGTTAATTTACCAATAGTTAATACTTGCTTAACTTCTCCATTAACTATTGTTGTATTCTTTAAAATTAAATAGCCACCGACATTAATAATTACTAAGTTTAATGCAAAAATTGCAAATTGCATAACTGGTTGGTTCCAAGCAATAATTCTTTCAGCATATGTGAAATCTTTCTTAATTTCACCTGAAGCTTTTTTGAATTTATTGATTTCATAATCTTCTCTAACATATGACTTAACTGTTCTAATACCTGAAATGTTTTCTTGTACAGATTCATTAAGAGCGTCGTATTTCTTAAAGATTCTTCTAAAGATTTTATGTACACCAATCATAATGCCAATAAGTGCACCAAAAAGAAGTGGAACAACAATAACAAATACCCATGCAAGTTGAGGTGATTGGACAAATGCCATAATAACTGAGAAAATCATCATAAATGGTGCTCTAACAGCAGTTCTTATAATCATCATATATGCCATTTGAACATTAGTTACATCAGTAGTTAATCTAGTAACTAAAGATGAGGATGAGAATTTATCAATATTTGCAAATGAGAAATCATTTACTTTCTTAAATAAATCTTTTCTTAAGTTTTTAGCAAAACCTGCGGATGCAGAGGCTGCATATTTACCAGATAAAACACCTGAGCCAAGTGCAATAAATGACATTGCAATTAAAGCTACTGACAACCAAATAATCTTAGTAAAATCAAAGCCAATAGTTCTAGCCGCAGCAATTTTATCTTGATCAATTTCATCAATTAATAATGAAGTTAAAAATGGCATAGAAATTTCCATAATTACTTCAAAAAAGACGAATAACATCGCAAAGATTGAATCTTTTGTGTATTCTCTAATTGATTTAAAGAGAACTTTAATCATTTTCATTATTTTTCCTCCTTTATATTCATAGACATTCTTTCTAGGAAAGAAAGTAATGTTTTAATTTCATTGTCATCAAATCCCTTAACTATTTTAGCTTCTAAATCTAGAATACTCTTTTTAATAGCCTTTGCAGTTTCTTCACCTTTAACTGATAAAGTGATAAGTTTATCTCTTTTATCTACTGGATTAGGGATGCGCGCAATCAAATTTTTTGTTTCCATTCTAGTGATAATACCTGAAATGGTTGCACTTGAAATTTCATAATAGTGTTCTAATGTTTTCTGATTAACCTTTTCATCTAAATGGTTAAACAAATAAAGTAAGATACTAGTTTGTTGAGAAGTAATATCATATTTTACGCAGTTAGTTCTTTTTGAATTTTCAAAATTGTTGGAAATCTTTTTTATGTAATAGCCAACATGATAGCATTTCATAGTCTACCTCCTATAAAAAGTTAGCACGCTAATCATTATAAGTTAGCACGCTAACTAATTTCAATAAAATTATATTTTAAATATAAAAAACCGGTATGAAACCGGTTTAATATTACAAAACGCCTATGAATATAGCTTTTTAATTAAAATGTTTTTAATGAAAAGAAATCACTACCAAGTTCAATGTTATCGTCAACTTCTAGTAAATGATGAGGCATAAAATCTCCATCAATTCCAAGTTCCTTTGGTGAACAACACATACCGTATGATTCTACTCCTAGAAGCTTGCCTTCTTTAATAACTGAATCATCGATCATATGTGTTCCGATAGTTGCAACAACTACTCTTAATCCTACTCTTACATTGACTGCACCGCAGACAATCTGAAGTACTTCTTTAC
>DEWM01000073.1 GCA_002363635.1 Caryophanales bacterium UBA3210
CCTGAAGTGACAATCGCCATCTTGATATCATCTAAACCTAAATATGTTAATTTGAAATGTTTTAATGTATCAATAATTGTTTTTATTAATTTTTCATCAATTTGACGAGCAGGTAAATTTGGGTTTGCTCCCATTCTTTCGCATACCATTAAGATAAGTGACGAAGGAATTAATCCTCTAAGTAAGATAAATAAATTAGTATTTGCTTTATGCTTCATTTCTTCAATATCAGATTTAATTCTGTTATATAAAGTCTCATCATTTAAAGCGGGTTTAAAATCTATTTCCATTTGAACATCATTTGGATTAAATCTATTGATAAGAGATGACATTGTATTAACAATTGGTCCGTCTATTATGTTATCAATTAACATTAATTCTCCAAATTCGTTTCTACTAAATTTACCGCATTTTACATTTAAAGAGACATTTTTCAATGTAAATTTATATGCTTCTCTAGGAAATTTTTCTTTTATTCTCATAGCATTTAATGCAGGTACTGGATCAATAATCTTATGACCATACTTAGCTGCAAATTTATACCCATCTCCAGTTGAACCTGTCAAAGGATAAGAAATGCCACCTGTTGCAAGAACAAGAGCGTCGCAATCATATGAATTATTTGTAGTTTTAACAGTATATCCTCTTCCTTCATCATGGAAAATAACTTTTACTTCCTGAGAAAGTTTTAAAACTACTCCATATTTATTACATTCATCAAGAAGAACTTTAGTAATGTCTGAAGCTTTGTAAGATTCAGGAAATACTCTATTTCCTCTTTCTGTAACTAAATGAACACCTCTAGATTCAAAGAAATTCATTGTATCTGCTGGTTTAAATCTATTTATTGCGGAATAAAGAAATTTAGGATTATTAACTACATTATTAATAACTTCTTGTGGGGTACAATTGTTAGTTACATTGCACCTTCCTTTACCAGTTATATAAATTTTTTTGCCAGCTTTTTCATTTTTTTCAAGTAAAGTGACTTGGTTATCTTGGTTCTTTGCAGCTTCAAGTGCACACATTAACCCAGATGGACCTGCACCAATAATTACTATTCTCATATTTATCACCAACTTCATTATACCAAAATATAAGAATATTTCTTTAAAGAAATAACAATTTGCGATTATAATTTGCACATTGAATATTTTTAAAAACTCGATATAATTTATTTTGTAGGAGGATATTGATTTTTATGAAAAAAGCACGCGTTAATAAAGATCAGTGTATCGGTTGCGGTCTTTGCACATCAATTTCAGATTTATTCCAAATTGGTGATGATGGATTAGCAGAATTCACAGCTCCAGAAGTCCCTGCAGATGCAGAAGGCTCAGTTGAAGAAGCAAAAGACAGCTGCCCAGTACAGGCTATTGAAGTAGAAGACTAATTAGTCTGCACTTATAATTTAGCAACAAAAGAAAGATTCAGATTGCTGGATCTTTTTTTGTTATATCTAAGCAAAAAGAAAAGACACATCTCCCCCGAAACTGTGTCCCTCATATGTAAAGTAATAACTAATGTATTACTTCTCATCTTAAATTCATTGAATATAGTATAACTTAATGAACATCAAAAGTGAAATAGTTCCTAAAAAAGTTTACAATCTTCCTATAGTTTGTAAAGAAAAAGACACTATTTAAGTGCCTATTACGATTGATTTCTCCCTACAATCATTTCTATAAGTATATTTTATCATAATTAAAAATGATAGGGTTACTATCTTTATTATAAATATATAAGGTAATAAAAAGGCGCCCGTAGGTGCCTTGAATTAATAGGTTGTAGAATTAGTTGTTAGCTGATTGAACAAAAATTCTATTGTTGTAGTCCGCAACTAGTTCATGACCATTTGCGCTCTCATATTCTTCGGTGATTTGGCAACCATAAGTATTGAGAATACTGGAGATATACTTTGATGCTTTTTTCGAAGAAGAGAAACGCTTGCCATTAACTATTCTACTACCGTTAATGATTGCTGTGACGTAACACATAACGTAACTCCTTTCTTAAATTTATCTCTGTCTTTTCCTGACAGAGCCTTTAACTATAGACCTCAAAAAAATAAAAATCAACACTTTTATTTTCTGAAAGTGTTTTCATTTTTTTATTTTAATTTAAGCAAATGAAAAGACCACCTTTGGTGGTCTATGTTGAAAATATTTTCCTATTATTTATTCTTTTCTGCAAGAAGGGCTTTAATTTCTGTTAATAATTCTTCTGTTCGTGTTAATTTATTTGCTTCAGCTTCTGCAGCAGCTTTAGCTTCTGCTTCCGCTTTTGCAGCTTCTTCTGCTTTTAATGCTTCATATTCTGCAATTGCTTGTTTTCTAGATAAGCCTTTGCCTCTAGCAGCCTTTAAAGCTTCTTTTCTTTCTTTAACTAAGTTCTTATTTGCTTCAGCATTTGCTTTTACTCTATTAAATGCTCTTAAGATTAAGAATAAGATAAATGCAACTAATAAGAAATTAATGATTGCGGAAATAAATGCTCCCCAATCGATGTAGATAGAATTTGCTAAATCAATTACAGGTTTTCCATCAGTACCGAGTACAAATGCACCAGTTTCATCAACTTGGTATCCAGCTTTTAAGATTGTGTAAGCAGAAATTGAACCATTTCCTCCTACACATAAAGCAATAATCCAGTTAATAATTGGTTTTAAAATGTTATTTGTTAATGCTGTAACAATTGCAGTAAATGCACCGCCAACGATAACGCCAACAGCCATATCCATTACGTTTCCACGTGAAATGAATTTTTTAAATTCGCCAAAAAACTTTTTCATACATTTTCTCCCTTTTGTTATTTATATTTTAAATCAATTATTTATTAAAGTGTATACAATTTAGCCAAAAATTCTTTCGATATCATCAGAAATACCTCTAGATTTTAAAATTCCTTCATAATACTTTTTAATAGCGTCACGGACTTTAATAGTATCTTCATAATCTAAATTAAAATCCATATCGTTAATATCTCTAGGTGAGATATCTTCGTAAATTACATTTTTAGAAACAAAATGTTCACATTGTTCTAACACTAAGTTCATCATATCAGTCAAAGTGTTATATTCACCTTTTTTTCTTATTTCATAATAAACATCAATACGATTTCTTACTAAATCTTCAATTTCTTCGTATCGATTATTCCATGATTTATACATACCACATATCTTAAATGCAGTTAAAGATTTAATATTTTCAATTAACTGTGCGCTTCTTTCTTTATCAAGATTTAAATTTTCTGATCTAAATTTCCAATAGAACATACTTAAACACAGTAATTCAAATGATAAATAATAACTCTTCTTTATAGATTTACAATTACTATCCCCATAATGAACGCATTGATTAAAGATCATTGAATATGCTCTATTTAAATTATCATCAGCAGCAGGATTACTCAATTTGTATATATAACTAAATTGATTAGTAAATGCATCCTTATCAAAATTATAGTTTTTAACTTCACCAACTTTAGTATTCTTTCTAATTCTATCTTCTACATTATGTATTGATGCAATTAATAACGCTTTATCGTGATTACGATATTTTGTATATACTAAATAATATTTTAATACTGGTAAATTAGTTAATAACCCTAAAAATCTAGATAACTTATCGAAAATAAAAACTACAACTAAAAAGATATATCTTAGCACTGGAATAAAACTGATTAACCTTCCAATCATTTGTAAGCACCACATTACTAAAAATACTAAAGAAAAGAATGGCGCAACAAAAACAATAAAAATTGCTTTAAAAGGAATTAAGATTTTATCTACGCTCCAATAGGTATATATAAACCAAAAACGTAATAAAGCATTTTTATAATAATACTCAATTTTTCCTTGTAACTTATAATAGTATTCAATCATATTTACCTTAAATAAATATTAACACAAATCATTGACTATTTTAATTCTTTTAAAGCATCCTCTGCTTTCCTATGTCCTCTAACTAAGGCCATGCCATAATAATATGCTGCTAAGAATTTGTTACTGTCTTTATAATATTCACCAAGTGAATACATTGCTCTTCTATTGCCTAAAGCAGAGGCTTTTTCATAATATTTAATAGCTTTGTTAGGGTCATTTTCTTTATAGTAATCACCCATTTTTCTTAATGCCAAATGATCATCTAATTCACATAAAATAGGTAATAATTTAAGTTCAAGTTTTTCATCTTTAATAATTGATAGCAATAAATGTGAAGCTAATGCATTACCATTTTCTGCACTTTCCATTAATAAAGCGAAATCTTCTTCAGTAGGTTCTCCTCTTTCCATCGTTTTTAATAAAGATATAGTGACTGCATATTTTTCTTCATCAAAATCATCAAAATAATGAACGTAAATATCAGGGGAACCATCTAGCACCCAGTTTTGAAATTCTTTAATAGAAAATTCATGAACGTTTGTAGAACCATATAATTCGCACATTTTATACCAATAAAATGATTCAACATATCTACCTGCTCTATCTAGCATGCTTGCAATTGTTTGCATTGCAATTCTGCATCCTTTAGTAGCGGCTTCATAAACCGATTCTTCCCACATGACATCATTATTAAAACTTAAATTTGGAACTGATGGTTCTTCAAGTAACAAAGAATATCTCCATAAGCTTTCAGAGCTTCCGCTTTTTGCGGCATTTTCAAAATGCTTTTTAATTTCATCTCTACTAGAAGAACTATACATACCTAAAGCAAGTGAAGCTTCATAAAATT
>DEWM01000115.1:0-5979 GCA_002363635.1 Caryophanales bacterium UBA3210
GCAACGGTTGCAGGATATTCAATGTAAGGAGATGGATTTTCAAATTCTTCTCCATCGAGTTTGTATGTTGTAAAAAGTACATTACCAACTGCATCAGTATGATTTTCTCTTAAAGGTAAGACTTCTTCTTTAGTAGGAACATCAAGTAAATCGATTTTACCAGTGACAAAATTTAAATCATCATCCATCTTCTGGTAATTATTAATGACACCTTTTTTCATTTTTGCAGGAACTAAAGAACCTTCAAGTTCTGTATATTCTGCAGTAGTAAATGTAATACCATCTTCAGTAGTAGTAGGAACAATGATATTAAGTTGACCATTGTTGACCATAGTAAACCATGCAAAGGAAGAAACTGCTACTGTACCGACTAATGCAACAGATGAGATGACGATAGTAATAAGTTTGTTATTAAATTTTGGCTTAGATGAAATAGATTTTTTAATTTCTTTTTCATTTGGCAAAACTTTCTTATTTGTACCCATAGTAGTAACCTCCTTTCTTTTAGTTAATTAAATTAATTCTTCGTATCCAGTAACGTAGATAAATGCTGTAGTTACCGGTAGACCTTCGCTATTAGTTGTTAAGTAATAGTAGAGTCTAAATGTGTATGTACCAGAACGTTTCAAAACAATGTTTGACATCTGGCTGTTTTCATCTTGTGGTTCAAAATAATCGCTTAATGGATTTGTCGCATTATTTAAACCAAGTTCTGCTAAGTCAGTTGGAATGATTCTATCTTGGCTAACAAAACCATCTAATGCCCAAGAAACCCCGAAAGTTGCATTTGCAATCTTGAATTCGTGATTTGCTTCTCTTTCTTTACCATTGCTATCGATATATTTTCTCTTAGCATCTAAAGAAACTTTTACTTCGTAGTGAGCAGGATCTGTAAATCCTCTTTCAGTAATTGTTTCTGGAACGTAAGTGAATTTATAAGCATCAAGTGCTTCCCAGTTATTAAATGATCCTCTAATGTAGAATGAATCTTCTGCTAAATCATAATCACCAATCTTTTCATATATAACTACACTACGATATTTATAATCTCTTCCGTTTCTAAATGATGAAGTACCATTATTACCTTCGATTTCAAGTCCTTTACTAGTATCTTGATTGACAAGTAAATAAATTCTCCATCTACCGTTACCAGCTTTGTAGTTACTTGCATCTGTGTTAAATGAGTTCTTATAGTAATGATCACTTGTATCAAAGACTAAGAATTCAAAGACGTTATCGGAAACTACATCGATGTAGTACATCTGATAATCAGTCACATCTTTAAAGACTTCTCTCGCTCCTCCATCATTACTTAACTGAGTGTAATTGTTACCCCAGCTTGACCAAGTATCTGCATTTGCATAAGTTGTACCGTTGAAGTAACCTTTCTTCGCTTGACCAAGTACTGTTGAAGGAATTGCTGAATTATCACCATTCTTATCGTAACTAAATGCTGTATCGTATAAATCTTTAGCGTGTTGATACATCGTTTCATTCTTTTCTACTCTAGTTTGAGACGCTACAGTATTGTCTTCGTCAGAATAATAATTGTAGAACTTAGTAGATGTATCTTTATTAACTTCAGTCATCTTTGCATTCTTCCATCCGTTATTACCACCTTTGTAATAGTAAGTATCGAATGGATATTGAACATAACAAGAAATCTTATTAGTGTAGATTTTTACATAGAAGACAAAGTCATTTAACGATTTACCATTTTCTGCTTTTGGCATTGTGAAGGTATCCCCGTTAGCATCACCATCAGTATCCGTAACATCTGTCCAGTTATCAAAGACATGATAAGTAGTTCTTGTTAACTTGTTGTATGGATTAATGATGTCGCCTTCATGTAAATCAAATGGTTGACCATCTGATGTTGCAAAGGTGTATTGCTTCATGAAATCACCATTGCTACCTTCTTGTTTGATGTAATCATAGTAAGTACAATTTTGATTCTTATATGTGTAAGTTTCATCATCTGCAAGAACCTTTTGACCTTGGTCTGGGTGAAGAACTCTAAGTTGCATAAATGAATTATTTTCAGTTGAGTCAAACTTAATATTTAATTCAAATTTAGAACCCATATATTTTCTTGCAGAGAATGGGAAGACGTTGTTTGAACCATCATGGAACTTTAAGCCAATGAAGAAATTAATTCTCTTACTCTCTTCATCTTTATTTGCCACGGACATTTCATTAACTTCTCTGAAGTAATAATATTTTTTAGCGTAGTTTGTTTTTTCAAGGAAGATAACTCTAAATTCATCAAGTCCCATATGACCTTCTTCAGGTTCATGATGTTCTACCTCACCACTTGCAAGAGTTATATCACATGATTCAATATATCCATAGTCAAGTTTTGACCATTCTTGAGCTTTCTTATTTGAATAAACGCTGACACCGAAGAAAATAATGTATGCTTTATCTTCAAGCGAATCTCTGAGTCTTCCTGTTTGACCAGCATATCCATTGATTTCTCCACTATCTCTAACTTTGTACATTGCGTTTGTAGATGAATATTCATAAATATCGCCAACTTTAATTAAGTCAGCATTTTCACCTTCAAGTGCGCTACTTACATTTACGATAGTTTCATTTCCCTGAATATTATTAACATCAAGATTTGCACTATCAATTCCTGTATACCATGAAAAAGTTGTGACTCCTAAAATGAGCACAAGCATAAGAGTTATAATTGGTGTTATTAGAATTCTTAATTTTTTCATTGGTCCCCGAATTAATGATTAACCTTGTTTGGTTACAAAAAAATACTGTGATGACCTTTAAAAACTTAATACCAACGATTAGTTTTTTAGTCACTACAGCTGATCCCCATCTCTTCGTAAGGACAATTCGCTTTTTAATAATAAATTATTAAAGAAAGCACTTTCAAGAATCGTGGCACAAGAAGGTAGTATCTAGGCACGAAAAGACAATTTTATCCATATGGGCAAAATGTAATAAATGAAACAGTTGTTCTTTTCTTGCTAAAAATTCACTCATTGTATGATAAATTTATCATTTAAAATATTTAAATATTTTTTAGGCTATTGAAAATCAATTTAAAACAAAACTATAATTAAAGTACATTCATTAATTATTGGAGGAAAAAATAATATGGATCAAATTTATGCAATCTTAAGGCCAATTTTAGACTGGATTGCAAAAACATTTAGCCTAGGAGGAACAGGTAATCCTGATTTATGGGCATTTGTTATTTTGTGTGCAGTCGCAGTACTAGTCATCTTCTTATTAGTACTATTCATTTGCCTAATTGTTAAAGGTAGCAAGAGAAAGAAACTTGCAAAACAAGAAGTCTCTTCACCAAAAGCAGTTGAAGAAAAGAAAGAAGAAAAGGCTGAAGAACCAGTCGAAGAAAAAGTTGATGAATCAAAGGTTGAAGAAGTTTCTAATGTAGAAGAAGCTAAAGAAGAACCTAAGGAAGAAGTCAAAGAAGAAGTTGTTGAGGAACAACCTGTAGAAGAAGAACCTGTTGAGGAAAAGGTTGAAGAAGCTAAGGAAGAAGTTCCTGAAGTTAAAGAAGAAAAACCAGCAGAAGAAAAGAAACCTGTAATTAAGAGAGGTTCAGAAAAGAAAGTCGCACCTAGACCAAAACCAGAAAAAGCTGAAAAAGTTGAAAAAGCTGAAGGTGATACTCCAAAAGTTTCTCTAAAAGGACAAGGTAAATTCGTTATTTCTCAAGACGGTGATAACTACCGTTATAGATTAAAAGCTTCTAACGGTGAATTATTAGTTGTTTCAGAATTATATTCAAACGAAGAATCATGCCGTAAAGGTATTGAAACATTAAAGAAGAATTTATCAAACGATACTGCAAAAATTGAATTCATTGAAGATAAACATGGATTATTCTCTTTCCGTGTTATGACAAAGCAAGGTAGAACACTTGCAACATCCGCTAACTACAAGACAGAAGCAAGATCAAAATCAGCATCTGAATCTGCAAAACGTTGGGCAGCTACAGAAAGAATTGAAGTCGAAGAATCAAATGAAGACCATTCAGAAGTAGAAGAATTCACAGAAGTAGTAGAGCAAATCGAAGGTGGTAAATTCAAAATTATCAACGAAGATGAAAAATACACATATCAATTAATCGCTTCAAACGGACAAGTTATCGCTACATCACAAGTTTATAAATCATTAACAACATGTAAAGATGCTTTAGAAAACTTTAGAAAACTTGCATATGAAGGTAAATTCTATATCTTCAAAGATAAGAATGGAAAATTCCAATACAAGTTATACAACAAACAAAAACGTATGATCCTTGCAGGTGAAGTTTATGATGACAAAGCTCGTGCAACAGCAGTTATCACTTCAATTAAGAGATTTGCAGGCAACGCTAAAGTTGTTACAGAATAATAATATAAGTTAAATACTTAGAGCCTAGGTTATTAAATCTAGGCTTTTTTATTGAAAAATTGAACTTTTTTAATACATTTTATTGAAAGAAAAATCTACTAAATTATAATTACAATGTATGAATAAAAATTATAAAATTATATTTTTTGATGTCGATAACACTTTATACCCTAACGATACTAAGATTGTTCCTCAATCAACTATTGGCGCAATAAAAAAAGCTAAAGAAAAAGGCATTTTAATCTGTTTAGCAACTGGTAGAAATTATCCTCTTGCCAAAATGACTGGTATCTTTGATACTATTGATTTTGATTATTACGTTTTATGTAATGGTTCATTAGTATTAGATAAAAATAAAAACATTATCTATGGAGATCCTCTAGATAAAGATGATATTCAAAAAATGTTAGATGTTTCTAAAGATATTGATTGTAATATTGTTTTCCACACATATGATGATTTCTATTGTTATAACAATAACTTAGATTTAGCGTTTAAAGGATTAAAACCATTTAATATCCCAGTTCCAGATGTAAAAGAATTAAACGAAGATGTTTATATGCTTAACCTCTTTGTAGATGATGAATATACATCTAGATTTAGTAATTTAACAAAAGATTTAACATATCTAAGATTAAAACAATATGGATATGATGTATTTAAAAATACCGTTAATAAGTCTACTGGTATTAAGCATCTACTAGAGATTCTCTCAATTGATGTTCAAGACTCTATGGCCTTTGGAGATGGTAAGAATGATATTGAAATGCTCTCATATGTAGGCACAGGTGTATGTATGGGAAACGGAGTAGATGAGGCTAAAAAAGTAAGTAACTACATTACAACAGATATTAACGATAATGGAATTAGTAATGCATTAAAACATTTTAATATAATTGATTAGCAAAAAAGGATAGAACATGAATGAATTTGTGTTCTATCTTTTTTGTACGGTTCTATAATAAATATTATTTCCCATACTATCCCCCTAAAAATAATTAATTATTTTTCTGCAATTTCGTAGATTTTATTAACGTTTGGAGCGGTGCCAAGCATATCATTATCTAGAATCGACCTTACAGGAACATTATTTCTATTCTCTACTTCCGTTGCGCAAGAAACTACTATTCTTTGTTTTCCTTCTTCTTTTATTTTTTTCATAAAATTAAATGAATGGAATGGGAATCCTAAATCTAAAATATTTGCATTATGAGTAGTAAAAAATATTTGTTCATTAGGACCTAGTAAAGAAACCATTGTTGATAATATAGAGCTTTCAATATCTGAATTAACATAAGAAAACTGCTCATCAATTAAATAGATACCATTTATATGATGCTTAATTGCAAAGATAATATTTGCTAAATTAATACCATATTTAGTACCACTTGATAAGAAATTAATACTTGATAATTTCATTCCATCTTGAATAATAACAATTCCAGTATTTTCATGTTCTACAACAATAGCATTTGGAGCGTCATTACTCTTTCTGACATTCATAATTGCAGGATCTAATGTTTTTAAAACATTATTTAAAATCTCAAAATAATCTTTTTCTTCATCATCCTTTAATTCTAGAATTTTAATATTATC
>DEWM01000115.1:6089-6438 GCA_002363635.1 Caryophanales bacterium UBA3210
TTCAATACTTCGATATAGTTTTTAAATTTATATTCAAGTCTATCTAAATCTTTAATTCTGCCTTCATATGAATCTCCATTTTTAATATTCAATTCATTGAATGCCATTTTTAATTCCTTATTAAATGAAGAAATAATGATTCTTTGTAATTTAGAAGATTCTTGATATTCAAAAACATAATCCATAACAATAGTAGCTTCTTTACCATTATCATTAATAATTGAATCAATAATATTTTTTTCTTTGTTTTTTAAGAAAAGTAATATATTCCAAATACATTTAATTAAAGAAGTTTTACCACTTGCATTAGAACCAACAAAAATATTTAATTTTTTATATCTAAAAGATG
>DEWM01000115.1:6495-6967 GCA_002363635.1 Caryophanales bacterium UBA3210
AAATGCCTTGAATTCAACCTTATAAAATATGATTCTATAAATATTTAGCAATAAAAAAAGTAGGACTTATTAAAAAGTTCTACCTTTATTAGTTTAGTAAATTTAATTAGTTTTGTTCAGAAATTGTAAAAACTGTATAGCTATCTACAAAATATACTTGGACATTATTATATGAATTTGCATCTGTAACGTCTAAATCATATTTTGTAATTAAACTATCCATATATGAAAGAGCATCTTTTTCAGTTTTGAATCTCTTATTTTTTAAATAACGTGCGTTAATTTTTCCTGATAAAACAAATGGTTTTTTTGACATAGTGCTAGGCCTCCTTTTGCTTTCGCACTGATATACTAGTACTAATTAAAACAAAAGAAAAGAATGTAAACGCTTTGAAAATTTTGAAAGTGTTTTCAATATAAACATTTCACATTATTTTAAACATATAGTACACTTATGTTAATCATTAATATT
>DEWM01000121.1 GCA_002363635.1 Caryophanales bacterium UBA3210
TACTGTGGAGATTTACTTGTTCAAATCTCTGCAGCAGAAAAAGCTTTAGCAAATATTGGATATATAGTTTTAAAATCCCATATGGAAAGCTGTGTTGTAGAAGATATTCAAAATGGTAAAGTAGAAGCTTTAGATGAAGTCATCGATTTAATGAAGAAATTAAAGTAGGTGATTTTTATGGTAGAAAATGAAAAATATATAGTACAAGGTATGACATGTGCTTCTTGTGTTGCACATGTAGAAAAGGCTACTAAGAAAGTTAAAGGAGTCAAAGATGTCTCTGTTAACTTATTAACTAATTCAATGGTAGTATCTTATTCTTCACCTTGTTCACCTCAAGAAATAGAAAAAGCAGTAAGTAATGCAGGATATAAAGCAAAACTCTCTTCTTCAAAAGAAGAAGTTTCTACAAATAATGAATTAGAAGATAATGAAACACCTATCTTACTAAAAAGATTAATTATCTCCTTCATCTTACTTGTTCCATTATTCTATTTAGGAATGGGATATATGAATATGTCTTGGGGATGGCCTTTAGGAGTATTTAGAGATAACCCATTCTATTTTGCCCTAACTGAAATGATTTTATCTTTAGTAATTATGTTAATTAATTACAAATTCTATGTTTCAGGATTTAAGGCTCTAATCCACGGTGGACCTAATATGGATACCTTAGTAGGCCTTGGTTCAGGAGTTGCCTTTATATATGGACTAATTGTTATGTATATGATGGCGTCTTCTTCTCAAGACGAACTTATGAAAGTATCAATGAATCTTACTTTTGAAACTGCAGGTATGGTTCCAACCCTAATTACTATTGGTAAAACCTTAGAATCATATTCAAAAGGTAAAACTACTAATGCTTTAAAATCATTAGTAAAGATGTCCCCTAAGACTGCTCATGTAATAAGAGACGCTAAAGAAGTAACTATTGATGCTAAAGACTTAATGAACGGAGAAATCTTTATTGTTAAACCAGGTGAAGTAATTCCAGTAGACGGAATAGTAAAAGAAGGTATCTCTTCAGTTAATGAATCATTCTTAACAGGTGAATCTTTACCTGTTGATAAAGTAGTAAATGATGAAGTAAGCGCCGCAACTATTAACCAAAATGGTGTTCTTAAATGTGTAGCAACTAGAGTAGGTAATGAAACTACTCTCTCTCAAATTATTGAACTAGTTAAGAATGCTTCATCTACTAAAACAAAAATCTCTAGAATTGCAGATAAAGTCGCAGGAGTCTTTGTTCCTACAGTCTTAAGTATCTCTATTATTGTCTTTATTGGATGGATAACATTAGGTAGAAACTTTATTTCTTCACTTAATGAAGATACATTTACTTATTCTTTATCTAAAGCTATATCTATTTTAGTTATCGCTTGTCCTTGTGCACTAGGACTTGCTACTCCAGTTGCCATTATGGTAGGATCTGGCAAAGGTGCTAAAAACGGAATCTTATTTAAAAACGCTTCTGCTTTAGAAGAAACTGGTAAAGTAGATTTTGTTGTCTTAGATAAAACAGGTACTATTACTAAAGGTGAGCCTGAAGTTACCGATATTATTTCTAAAGATAAAGATAATTTATTAAAGATTGCATATGCTTTAGAATCTTCTTCGGAACATCCTCTTGCCAAAGCTATTGTTAAATATGCTATAGATAATAAGATTGAATTATTATCTTTAAAATATATTGAAGTAATACCTGGTAAAGGTATTAAAGGATATAAAGATGATTTAGCTTATTATGCAGGCAATGATAAGCTAATGAAAGAATTAAGCCTTTTAAAAGACGATTTTATTGATAAGTCGAATAAGTTGTCACGTGAAGGTAAAACACCTCTATATTTTGCTTCTAATGAAGAAATTATTGGTCTTATTGCAGTCGCGGACGTAATTAAAGAAGATAGCATTAAGGCTATTAATGAATTTATCAAAATGGGTATTACTCCATTAATGTTAACTGGAGATAATTATTTAGTCTCAAAAGCTATTGCAGATAAACTTAATCTAAAACATTTCATTGCAGGAGTCTTACCTAACGAAAAACAACAAGTAATCGAAGAATTACAAAAATATGGTAAGGTTGCAATGATTGGAGACGGAATTAATGACGCTCCTTCATTAACTAAAGCAGATATTGGTATTGCTATTGGAGCAGGTTCAGATGTCGCGCTTGATTCAAGTGATGTCATCTTAATGAAATCATCATTAATGGATGCAGTAGGTGCTATTAAATTATCTAGACACACTTTATTAAATATTAAAGAAAACTTATTCTGGGCATTTATTTATAACTTAATTATGATACCTCTAGCAGCAGGTGTCTTTGCTCCTACCGGTAACGAATTCTTAGCGAAGATGAAACCATGGTATGGTGCTTTAGCAATGGCCTTATCATCAGTTACAGTAGTCTTAAATGCATTAAGAATTAATCTATATAATATTTATAATTCAAAACTAGATAATCATCATAAAGTAGTACCTCTACCAAATGATTTTTATAAAGAAAAGGAGAATAACAAAATGGAAAAAGTATTAAATGTTGAAGGTATGATGTGCAAAATGTGTGTTAAACACGTTAAAGAAGCATTAGAAAAAGTTGACGGAGTCACAAGTGTTGATGTTTCTTTAGAAGAAAAAACCGCTAAAGTTAGTATGTCAAAAGATATTGCAAGTGAAATCTTAACTAAAGCAGTAGTAGATGCAGGATACGAAGTTAAATCAGTTAAATAACAATTAAAAACCTCTTATATAATTTGGCAATTAAGTCTTCTTATATTAAGAGGTTTTTTGTTAATTATTAACAAATAATTCTGCAATTTGAATTGCATTAGTTGCAGCGCCTTTTCTAACTTGGTCACCACAGCAAAATAAGCTAATACCATTTTCGTTTAAGAGATCTTTTCTAATTCTACCAACATAAACTAAATCTTGGTCTGATGTTAATAAAGGCATTGGGTATTTATTTGATGAAGGATCATCATATAAAACACATCCTTTTTCTACACTAATAGCCTTTTTTACATCTTCAATTTGTAATTTATTTTCAGTTACTAATGTAAGAGAAATTGAATGAGAACGAATAATAGGAACTCTTACACATGTGCAATTAACTAATAATTCAGGTAGATGCATAATCTTTCTACCTTCATTTTGCATCTTCATTTCTTCTGTAGTATAACCATTATCTAAGAAACTACCAATATGTGGAATTAAGTTATAAGCAATCTGATGAGTAAATGTTTTAGCCTCTACACTCTTACCTTCATTAAGTGCATTAATTTGTTCTACTAGTTCTTTAGGTCCAGATGCACCTGCTCCACTAGTAGCCTGATAAGTACAAGCATTTATTGCTTTAATCTTACTTAATTTATTAATTGCGTTAATTGCCACTAAAGAAATAATAGTAGAACAGTTAGGATTAGAAATAATGCCTTTATTATTATAAGCATCTGTAGGATTAATTTCTGGAACTACTAAAGGTACATCTTCATTCATTCTAAAAGCAGATGAATTATCAATAAAGATAGCACCTGCCTTAACAATGTAAGGGGCAAATTCTAAAGCAATCTTATTTGGAGAAGCACCTAAAACTATATCTATCTCCTTAAATGAATCAGGAGTTAATTCTTCTACTACTAAGTCTTCATTATTAAATTTAATTTTTGTGCCGACACTTCTCTTACTTGCAAGTAAAACTAATTTATTAATAGGAAATGATCTTTCTTCAAGAACCTTAATCATTTCTCTACCAACTGCACCAGTCGCGCCCATAATAGCAACATTTAATTTTTTCATTCTATATAAGCCTCATATTATTTAAACCACAATATAAAGAAGATATTGTGTTATCTAAATTGTCGTCATCTACTCCAATGATGATTGATTTATCATCAGAAGAATGATCGATTAATCTTGTTTTAATTTTATTAATTTTTAAGATTTCAAAGATGTGAGAGATAACGTCAAACTTACCTTCTAAATTCTTTGAAACAATAGATACTAAGGAAATGTTATTATCAATAACAATCTTACTATCAGAAACTACTTCTAATGCTTCAATAATTTCAGGAATATTAACTTTTAAGCTCTGTGCTAAGCATGTAATAGTTAAAGTATCTACACCAGTTGCAATATTCTCAATTAAAACATCAAAGACATCAAATACTTCTAATACTTTATATAAAGTTTTTACATCTGATTGAATATTTCTTCTAGTCATAGTTAAAGAAGCAAAGCCACTTTTACCGGCAATTCCCGTTACTAAAGATTTATTATTTGAAACATCGGAAATTAATGTTCCACCTTCGTGAGGAGCATTAGTATTTAAAATACAAATCTTAATATTTCTTTCTTGGCAAGGAAGAATGCTATCAGTATGTAAGACATTCGCGCCCATATAAGATAATTCTCTAATTTCATCATATGAAATATGAGAAATAGTTTTTGCATCTTTTACTAAAGATGGGTTAACTGAGAATACTCCACTGACATCAGTCCAGTTTTCATATAAAGAAACTTCTAAGAATGCAGATAAGTACGCTCCAGTAATATCACTACCACCTCTAGAGAATAAGTGAATATTACCTTTATAATCTCTACCATAAAATCCAGGTACAACGATTTTATCCCCATCATTATATAATTTAAAGAATTCTCTCTTACTCATTTCAAAGTCGATCTTATCTTCATCATTAAAGATCATAAAATCTCTTGAATCAATGAATTTAAAGCCTAAATAAGACGCGAGAATCTTACTAGAGAAATATTCCCCTCTAGAAACAATTTCACTCATTGAAACGTCTTCTTTAATATTATTAAAATAATATTCAACTTCATTAATTAATGATTCATCTAGTTTTAAGTCAGTAATTAATTCAACAAATCTATTAATGATATCTTGTTTAATCTGTATGTCATCTTTACAAGCGTTTAATGCAAGTAATAAATCTGTAATCTTAATATCTTTGTTAAATCTTTTTCCCGGAGCAGATGCTACGACAACTTTTCTTTCCTCATCTGCTTCAATAATATTCTTAACCTTTAAGATTTGACTAGAACACGCTAAGGATGTTCCACCGAACTTTGTAACTTTCATTGCTTATCCCCCCCAATTACTTAGTCTTACCAAGACGATATTTAAAATCAAAATAATTAAAATCTGTTAATTTTTCTAAAGATTTATCTTTATGTAATATGTAGATATTAGGTAAAGGCATACCATTAAATGTATTAGTTTTACAAGTAGTATATAAGGCACAATCTCCAAATACTAATATCTCGTTTTCTTTTAATTCTTCTTTAAAGATATATTCTCCAATATTATCTCCAGATAAACATGTAGGTCCCCCAAGTTTATATCTAATACCTTCATTATCTAAATTTGCATTTAATAATGGAGGAAGGAAATGACATTCAAGAACATCTGGCATATGACATGCTGCGGAACAATCAACTAGAGCAATATTCTTATCACCATTTTTAAATGTATCTAAGACTCTAGTAACTAAATATCCAGCATTTAAAACACAAGCTTCACCAGGTTCCAAATAAACCTCTACATTATATTTATCCTGAATATAGTTAATACATCTAATTAATCTATCAACATCATAATCTTCTCTAGTAATATGATGTCCTCCCCCAAAATTAATCCATTTTAAGAAAGATAAATATTTACCAAACTTTTCTTCTACTGCTACTAATGTTTTTTCTAAATCATCAGAGTTTTGTTGGCATAAAGTATGGAAATGTAGACCATCTAAGATTTGTAAATCTTCTTCACTCATTCCTTCAATAAAATTCTTAAGAGGAACACCAAGTCTAGAGCCTGGAGTACATGGGTCATACATCTCGTGACCTACTTGAGTAGAACATTCTGGATTAATTCTTAAACCTACACTCTTATTATGTTCTTTAGCTTTGCGCGCATATTTATGGAACTGATTAATAGTATTAAAGACAATGTGATCAGCATATTTTAATAATTCATCAAATTCATCTTCTTTATATGCCGCACAGAAGACATGCACTTCTTTTGATGGCATTTCTTCTTTACCAAGTCGCGCCTCATATAGTCCACTTGCCTCAGTACCCGCGACAAATTTTTCCATTAATGGATATAAGTCATAATTTGAGAAAGCTTTCTGTGCAAGTAAGATTTTACATCCAGTCTTTTGTTGAACAGAAAGAAGAATATTTCCATCATATTCAATTTGAGCTTCATCAAGCGCAAAAAATGGAGTGCTAATATCTTTAAATAATGTATCTACATCAAGACCTTTTAAACCCTGAAATTCGAATCTATTATCAATATTCTTCATCTTAATCAACCATTACAGGGTTATATGATTCTCTCTTTGGTAAACCATATTTATCAAGTGCTTCAATGAATGGATCTGGATTTAATTCTTCAACTGTGTGAACACCTGGAGTATTCCATTTACCAGTTAAGACCATCATTGCTCCACACATTGCAGGAACACCTGTTGTATAAGAAACACCTTGTAAGCCCGTTTCTTTATATGATTCTTCATGTGAGCAGCAGTTGTAGATATAATATTTCTTTTCTTTGCCATCTTTCTTACCTGTAAAGATACAACCAATATTTGTATAGCCTTTTGTAACTGCACCTAATGTTGCAGGATCAGGAAGCATCTTCTTTAAGAATTGGATAGGAATGATTTCTCTACCTTCAAACATGACAGGTTTAGCTTCAAGCATACCGCAGTCTTTTAAGCACATCATATGGTTGATATAGCTTTGAGAGAATGTCATATAGAATCTAATTCTCTTAATTTCAGGGAATGTTGCGCCGATTGCTTCAATTTCTTCGTGGTGTAATAAATACATATCTTTCATACCAACTTCATCAAAGTTGTATTCTCTTTTGATTGATAAAGCAGGAACTGTAATCCATTTACCATCTACCATATATGCTGCAGGAGATGAGACTTCTCTTAAGTTAATTTCTGGGTTGAAGTTAGTTGCAAATGGATATGGGTTAGTACCTCCATTACAATCTAAGATATCTAATGTATCGATTGTATCAAATTCATGTTTTTTAGCATATGCTACATAAGCTTGAGTGACACCTGGGTCAAAGCCACATCCAAGAATACAAACTAAACCAGCATCTTCAAATTTCTTTCTATATTCCCATTGATATGAATAATCAAAATAAGCGTGGAAATTCTTTTCTTTAACTCTTTGTTCATAACGTTTTCTCCAAACTGGTTCATCAACGTTTTCTGGTTCATATGCTGCGGTATCTAAGTAGTGGCATCCACATGCTAGACACGCATCCATAATAATTAAGTTTTGATATGGTAAGCCTAAGTTTAAAATCATATCTGCTTTAAATTCTTTAAATAATTTGCATAATGCATTGAAATCATATGCATCAATCTGTGCAGTTGAAATCTTAGTTTTTGTATTAGGCTGTAATTTTTCTTTTAATGCATCACATTTTGATACAGTTCTTGAAGCAATACATAATTCTTCAAAAACTTCTGGATGTTGACAGCATTTAACAATGCCAACTGTTGCGACCCCTCCGCAACCAATTACGATAACTTTACTCATTGAAATCTCCCTCTTTAAATAAAAAAATACATAGCGCACTCACTTAGCTACTATGTACAAACTTACCTTAAAATTATTTTACTTAAAAAAAGGATTTCTAATATTCGAGTCTATATAGCAAACATACTTTTACTACTCTCTTATTGATTGTTTCACAAGTAACACCAATGAAGTGCATTTAATGGCGGTTATAAAGTAGCCAACTTATAAAAAATATTTTCTTTCGAAAACTTTACCAATAATGTGATATTCATATCACGTTCATGACGATATTTGTCTCGTCATAAATAGACTCAAATAGAGATCTTATTTTTTCTTCTTGTTTCCAAGACAAGTAATAGATTAGCAAAAGATAAATAATCCTTCAATAAAAATTTTTAAAATTTTAACGATTTATTTTAAAATCATTAAATTAAATCATTTGATTTAATAGATTTATCTAACATTTATGTGTATGAATACAATTTAGGTGTAATTGTAAAATTTTAAAAAAAGAAACATATGTTTCATTCTCAAAACAGGCCTATTTATGCCTTACCCTATTGAAAAAAAATATATTTTTGATAGATTAAAGTTGGGAAGATATCATTTTTCGACATAGGAGGTACAACTATGGACTTCATAATTTCATGTGAATCCAACATTGATAGAAGTTATGCCTACGCTAAAAGTCGTGGTCTTTTTGTCTTGTTCTTAAATTACACAATGAAGAATAAGATTTATGAAGAAAATATGTGGAGAGATGCTAAGCTTATGGATGAATTCCATAAAAAAATTAGAAAACACGCAGCATACCCTTCTTCAGTTAGTTATCTACGTTATTTAAGGTATTTTGAATCTAGATTAAAAGAAGGACATGAAATCATTCATATTTGTTCTTCTAGCAAAGTTTCTGCCTCTTATATGAATGCACTTGCCGCAGCAGATTATCTAGAAAAGAAATACCCTTATCAAAGAATAAGAGTTGTTGATTCTAGACTCGTTACCTGTGGATACGGGTTACTAGTAGAAAAAGCATGTGATTTAAAAGATGAAGGTAAATCATATTTTGAAATCTATGATTATCTTGAAAGAGAAAAAGAATACTTTAATACTATCGCTTTCTCTTCTCATCCTAAATACTTATCTAGAATTAAAAGAATGAACTGGTTCCAAGCGCTACTTGTCAAACTACATTCATTCACATTACATTTTGAAATGGATCATTCTGGATATATTACTTATACTCACTTAAGTAAATTTAGAAAAATCGTAGCGGTAAAAAGAATGGTTCAAGATATGAAAGAATCAGTTCCAGATGTAGAAAACTTTAATGATAAAATCTTTATTACTCACGGTCGAAATGAAACCTACGCTTTACTTGTAAGACAAGAAATTCTAAAAGAATTCCCTTCCTTACAACAAGAGAATATTATTCTTACTGAAGAAAGTGATATTTCAGTATCATATTTAGGACCAGAACTAGTATGCCTTGCCTTTAAAGGTTTACCTCGAGATGAATCTAAGAAATAAATGTCCCTACAATTGTAAGGACATTTTTATTTCTATTAAACTAGTTAATTCAATTGTTAATTTTTTTACTGAATCACAAATTTATTTATTATTAGTTTTAGTAATTTCTTTTTTTACTATCTTTAACAATTAATAAGACAAAGCCAATAATGCAAGCAATTATTAAGATTACTTCTCTAAAGATTGCAAATGGTAATTTCTCTACAATATTCCATACTAAGAATCCTGTTTCATGTAATGTCGCGCCTATCTTAACAATATATTCATTCTTACTATTTTGAGTAAATGTAGACATAATTACTAAGCATGTTGGTAAATAATGTTGCCAAACACCATATTCTTTAGAAATTCCTAAATAGATAGCTAATGCAATAATCATTGCTCCAAGTAATGAATATACAATCCATTTAGGTAATTGCTTATCCCATTTATATAAGAAAATAAACATTAATATGTTTCTTATAAAGCAAGTAATGGAAACTATTGTTACTGCATGTTTTAAAGCAAAAGCACTTTCTAATATAAAGAAGATGAATGATATAGTACATAATAATAAGAAGGTCTTCTTCTTAAATAGATATGCTATACCAATAATGATTAATCCAATAATACCAAGTATCTGCCCTGCAAATGCTAGAGGAGATAAATTCTAAAAACTATCTAAAAAATAATTCCACATACTATCCATCCTTCGTATCTAGTATATGGAATAATTATTGTTAAACAATGGGATGCTATTTTTTTTATCATTCATTAAAAGATAATATAAATAATTACATATAAAAAAAACCACTATTTCTAGCAGTTCTAAATCATTATAAATTATTTTGTTCTAATTCTTTTTTATTTTTAACATCTTTAATGATTAATAAGATAATACCAATAAAGCATGCTGTTACTAAGATTACTTCTCTAAAGATTGCAAATGGTAATTTCTCTACAATATTCCATACTAAGAATCCTGTTTCATGTAATGTCGCGCCTATCTTAACAATATATTCATTCTTACTATTTTGAGTAAATGTCGACATAATTACTAAACATGCTGGTAAATAATGTTGCCAGACACCATATTCTTTAGAAATTACTAAATAAATAGCTAATGAAATAACCATTACTCCAAGTAATGAATATACGATCCATTTAGGTAATTGCTTATCCCATTTATATAAGAAAATACACATTAAGATGTTTCTTATAAAGCAAGTAATAGCAACTATTGTTCCTGCAATTTTTAAAGCAAAAGCACCTTCTAATATAAAGAAGATGAATGATATAGTACATAATAATAAAAAGGTCTTCTTCTTAAATAGATATGCTATACCAATAATGATTAATCCTATAATACCAAGTATCTGCCCTGCAAATGCTAGAGGAGATAAATTTTCAAAACTTTCTAAAATAAACTTCCACATAATATATTTCTCACGTTAGCAATAATATATTGATTTAATTAATAAATCAATTAATTAGAAGAATTTTATCTTTTCATAGTCTTCTCTAGATAATAAACATAAATCTACAATCTTTTTTTGTTTATCCCAAGGTCTTACTATCTCTTCAGTATGATCATATTTAAAGCCAAAATACGCCGCTAAAGATTTAGATTTAATATTATCTACAAAATATCCATATTCAAAACTTTCTGCGCCTAATTTATCAAAAGCAAGTTGCAATAATAAATATACTACTTCTTTTCCATATCCCTTGCCTTGATATTTAGTACCTATGCAGATACCAGATTCTTTAAATCTTTTATCTTCATATTCTTTAATAGCGCATAATCCAATAGGAATATCACTATCTTTTAAAGCAATATAGTAAGCATAATTATTCTTTTGATATTCTATGCTTCTTTTATTTCTTTCTATAGCCTCTTCTATAGTTAGAGTTGGAGTATATAACATCCATTTATATACTTCTTCATCTCCCCATACATTATTAAGCATAGAAAGATAATCATCCTCTTTAGCTTTACGCAATATAATATGTTCACATATTAATGTATCTATCACAATAATTCTCCTAATGCACAATTAATCATAATCCAGTAATTCTTTAATGATATTACTTAAATTCATTCTATTTTTCTACTGTTAATTTATTATCATTCTTCTTTTTTATATATTTAAATCCATATACTGAAACTAAGGATAAGGCAATTAATATAGCGGTAGTTATAGAACTAGCCATATAACTTCCATATAAATCATAATGAAAGAAATTACCTAATGAATTAATTATCGCATGGCATAATACACATAGCCATACACTACCAGTAAGTTCTTTAATTGTAGCAAGCACAAAAGAAAAACCTAAAACCATAATTCCAAATACTAAAAAGTTCTTATGATATTGACTTACGCCAGGAATAAAAAATAAAGGTGTATGCCATACCCACCAGAGAATGGCAGTAATTAATACAGATATAATAAAGCCAAATTTTTTATTTAATTCAGTATAAGTAATATATCTCCATCCAGCTTCTTCTAAGCCTCCTGCAAAGATCATTGCAAGAATCATAAATGGTAAATAATATAAAGGTAATCCTTTTTTATATCCTGATAATAAGCACATCAAAACAACCTGAATAAGAGGAAAACAAATTGCAAGTAAATATCCCCAAATTTTATGTTTAAAATCAAACACCTGCTTAAGATAATCTAAAAATCCCTTTATTTGATTATTCTTTTTCAAAACTATATAAGACGCAATTGCAGGAGATAAACCGCCTAAAAGCCAAGGAATATATAGCCAGAAATGATCTTTAATAACAATCCCATTAATTCCTAAAATAAGACATGGAATCCAAAAAATCATCATAATAAGAAATGTAAATATAAGATGTTCAAAAAATACTTTCTTATTAAATTCTACATTAGTATTATCCATATATCCCCCAACCCGTTTTTCTAATTATACAAATTATTTTAGATTATAACATATAACTAAAATAAAAAGTGTCAATTAAGACACCTTATCATCGTTATGTGATTCTACAAATACAATGGAATCAAATCTCTTATAGAGGTTTCTAGTTAAATCTCTCTTTTCTTTATTCTCAATAATTAAGATAGTTAACGCTTCCCAAATAGTAACAGTAGTAGCAATATCCATAATATATTTAACTATATCTTTAATGATATTCTCATCAGTCCAAAAAGAATTAATCAACATCATAGAGATAAAGAATAATATACCAATAAATATTAAAGAAAATGCAATCTTAGATTTTGCCTTAGTAACCTTTAATGATTTAACAGCTTCTAGAATAGTATTCTTAATAAAGATTTCTTTTAAATCTTCACTAGTATATCCCTTCATATCATTAAAGCTAATAACTAGATCAATCTTATAGTCTCTTGGAGCATTTCCAAAAGAAGATTTAATCCATTCAAAGAACTCCTCATTTAAAGTAGGAATCTTAGTCACAATATTAGCATTAAAAATATCATTAGGAGAATCATATTTTAATCTCATTAATACTTTCTTATTAACATGATCAAGTTCAAAGAATGAATCTTCTATTAAGTTTATTTTAATAATACTATCTCTCATAAAACACCTTTTATCTATATTATACTATTCAAAAGATTAATTGCACTTCTTCAACTAATAAAAAGTGCTAAATTACTATAATAAATACTTAACTATTAAATTCTTGTAAGACACTTATTGTATAAAAACTCCTTTATATCTAAATTCTTATTTTCATAATAATTAATTAAATGCATTTTAAATTCCGGAACTAATTCTACAGGTATAACAATAAGTCCCATTCCTTTACTAACTAGATAATGATTTGCAAAAATAACTGCTGTTCTTTTGTTACCATCTAAGAATAATTGCTTCTTCATAACGTATAGCAATAATTCAATTGCAACATTATATGATTCTTCTTCTGATAACATCATTGATAAATCTTCTTTTATTTGAGGTTCATATGGGAGAGGAGGAATATATGATGATTCTCCAATAGAAACTGGAACACTTCTAATTCTACCCGCGGTATAAGAAAAGCCTTCTTCAACTATCTCGTTTATTTGGCACAAAACTGCATAATTAGTAGGATAAGAAATAACTCCCTCACTTAAGATAAATTCCCATGCGTGCTTTAAATTTACAACTTTAGAAATATCCGAAGCAGTCATATCATTTACTTTTCCACCATTAACAATAGTTTCAGTATCAAAGTATGTAGTTGCTACACCTTCTAACATTGCCTGTTTATAAATTGAATCAACTAAATTTCTTCTTGCTAAATCGATATTTAGTTTAACTTTATCCGATAATTCAAAAGACTCATACTGAAGTAATCCTAATTCTTTTTTAATTTCTTTAAGTCTTTTTTTATATTCTTTAACAATTCTATTATTCTCTAATATAAGGTTGTTTAATTCTATACTATATTCTCCAGCGTATCTAGAAGTTGAAATGCCATCATCACGAAAATGAACATAAATATATTTCTTACTAGCTTTCTCTCTTATTTCAACTGAGCCATGTAATAATTTGCTAATTCTAGATTTTAACATTTCTTGTTCATGTAATAAGCTTGAAATATTTGACATAGTAGCCTCCTTGGTGTGAAACTTTTTAATAGTGTTTTGTTTCACATATAATTTAGCATAATTTTTTTATATGTGCAACTTTTCTTAAAAAAATGTTTCCCACTAACAAAACATCTGGTTCTCTTTGAAATTCGTTAATTATTCTATTAACATACATAGCAAGACTCTGAAAATCTAAAGATACCAAAAGTAAATAAAAGATAAAAAAAGCTTCGAATAATCGAAGCTATCTTTTTAAAAGTGGTGCCGACTATCGGAATCGAACCAATAACCTACTGATTACAAATCAGTTGCTCTGCCGGGTTGAGCCAAGTCGGCGTTTTGCTTTTCGCAAGTATAAATATATCAGTACCTCTACTACTTTGCAAGTACTTTTTTAAAAATTTTTAAATTATTTTTTTTGAGGTGAAAAAGTAACAAAAAAGAACGGAAAAATCCGTGTTAATTAAGAGTTAGCATTCTTAAAAAATTTGGTTCCGTTCTATTAATTATATTCTCTTCCCCTCCTTAGACGTAGAGAGGAAGGAATAATTAATTAAAGTGATTAATCATTTACACTAAGAATACGTACGAAGACATATTTTGGTGCTAAATAATTTTCATTCATCTGGACAACTTCATTACTATGTTTTGCCTTTTCAGTTTCTGTGAAGTCAGTACATTCAACAATAATAATGTACTTACCTTGAGACATAGAGAAGTTGTTACCATCGAATTGAGCAGGATAAGCATAAGTTGTTGAATCTGTTGCAAATCCTTTGTCGTGATCTTCATCTGGTCCATATGAACCTACTGAGTTATCCCAAGTCTTACCTCTTAATACTTTAAATTCAAGATTTGAGACAGCGTTGATATAACCCATATAGATATTTGTTGGAAGAGTTCCTTCACCTTCAACAGAAGATTCATATTTACCATGACCAATTAAGTTCATACCAACTGCATCATTTACTGACCAAGAAGGAATTTGGAATGAACCTACTAGATACCAATCATATTCACTGTTATCTTTCTTAATATCTGAAATATCTAAACTATGCCATGAACCATGAACAACATTAGCTTCTTCACCTTTAGTACTTAATGAAGATAAAGCAAATAATGGTTCTTCAGTTGTATAGCCGTTTTGTACACCAGTTGTTAGCGTATATGGTGTACTTGCATCAAATGATGAAGCAAAGATAATATTTGCAGTTAAATCTGAATAGATATCTGCATAGTAAGATGTATAATCATCGCTAAATGACATACTTACAATTTGAGCATTTTCTTCACTACCTGTAGCGTAAGCTTTGACGTAGTAAGAAGGCCAATATAGCTCATTAGCGATATATAGATATACTCTATTAAATTCAACATAGACCTTATCTAAGAACTTACCTTTTGCAGATGATTCTAGTTTATAGACGTTATTAACAGAAATATCTAAGGAAGTTGTTGAGATTTGATCTGTCATATATAGAGCAGTATCTTTAGAAAGAACTGTAACATCGCTTTCAAACATTGCGAAGTTAATGAATGTTGGAGTAACACCTACGATTGTATCCCATGATGCTCTATATCTAGCATTAGTTGATGAAGAAGAATGAGCATGGTATTTCATTTCTTCCCATCCTCCACCATTAGCACCTTTGTAATAAACGTAATACTTATATGATTTGCCTTCTTCTTGTTTCCACATGGAGTTGACATCTAAATAAATATAAGAAGTAGTTTCTTTACTTGAATCTGGTACCCATGATGTTGATACATAGCCTTGTGCAGGTGAAGAAAGTCTTAAGATGTAGTCTTTATTAATTGTTGCAACTACTGTCTTAACTGTTTCTTCTTTATCGTTGACAAGTCTAGATAAAGCGATGTGATGTGCACCTTGGTAAATCTTAATGTAGATAATATCGTTTGAATCATAAGTATCAATAGTCATTAAGCGGTTTGTTTCATCATATGTATAAACCTTAGTTAATGCACCATTATCAAACCACCATAAGATATTGTTTTCTACAGTAGCTCTATATAATGATTCAACGTAAGCATTATCTCCCCAAGTTAAGTTTGGAATGCCATTACTAATACCAAAGTGTAAGGATTTACTTAATGAGAACTTAGTAACTTCAAAGACATATGTAGGATTATCTGCATCTACTGAAGAAGCAGTAACTACCATTCTTGATGTATCTTCAATATATTCAAAGACGTCTGGATTAGAATCATATAAATATGTTGTTGATAAAATACCCTTTGAGTTATAGTAATCAACCTTAAATCCTGTGTAATTAGCGTAATCAAAGACAACTGGGATTTGTGAATAAACAATTGTTGAAGGAGTATTAGACCATTCAGCACTTGCTCTACCATCAGCAGTCTTGATTAAGTAAAGTTTCTTGTTAACATCAATTGAAGGAACTTGGAAGTTATAAACTTCTTCATCAGTTTCATGGTTAACTAAAGATAACTTAATAAATGCTGTACCTAAGAAAATATCAATCTGCATCTTTTCTGCAGTTTCATATATCTTAGAAGTAAATTCTTGAGTTGAAGCATTGTAGTAGATAACTTTTGTATCGTAAGTTACTTCACTTGTTGATGCCCAATCAGGGTTTTGATTAATTACATCAACTTTCGCAACACTTGGCTTATAAGAAGAATCGACAAATTCGATATTTCCTTCATAATCAATCTTTACTGATGTCTTATCAGAAGATAAGGCTAAATCAATAACGAATGAATTTTCGTTGCCTGTATCAAATAATCTAGATACTTCTACTTTTGTTGTACCTTCAACTAAAGTTAAATCAACTTGGATGTTGAATGGGAATGAATTAATTGCTTTTACATTACCTTCATCATCGTATTGAATTGCTAAGACCTTAGCACCCTGATCACCGAAATCTTTATATTCAATATAAATTCTTAATGTTTCATCAGAAACAAGTGATCTATTAATAAAGAATGCATTTGTTCCTTCATTAATATTTGGGATAGCTGAATCTTTTTGATTAATTAGAACTAATGATTTACCTTCACTTACGTATGTAGAATCAAATGGAACTTCTACTGTGTAGATATCACCTTTTGAACTATATTGAGCAATGCCAATCTTCTTAGTCTTATCGTAGAATTTAATCTTTGATGCGCCTTTAGCGTTATAAATATCTACGTGGAATAATTTTCCGTCTATATCATAATGATAGACTTTAACTTTAGAAGTATTGAATGCGCTGAAAGATGAAATTAAATCAATAGTTTGTGAGCTAGTGCCTCCAATGTCATCATTAATGAAAACACCAGTAGCTTTTTTAGTAGATGCATTAAACCAATAGATGAATTTCTTATTAGTATAATCTTCTTCAGTGTAACTGACTTCAAGAATGTCAGAAACACCAGAATCTGTCTTAACTTGGAATTCAAATCTAACTGCATCTTTAAATACACGGAATCGGAATGAACCATCATTTTCACTGATTAAATATGTTGCTTTAGTGAATAATTCACCATTAGCATCATAATAATAAACTTCAATAGAATAATCATTGAATGAAGTCTTGACTAAATCTTGAGCTTCAATAGAGATGTTTTCTTTAGAGTTATCGTAACCCCAAGAAGCAGAATATGTATATGACACTTCTCCAGAACTATCAGTCTTTTCAACCTTATATAAATATAAATCTAAAGATGATACTTCTTTAATTGTGTATTCAATTAGTTCTTTTCTATCTTCTTCGCTTCCTGAAGATAGTTTTGCAATAATTAATGATTCAGCGCCATCATAGATTTTTACATTCTTGATAACTACTTCATTATCAACTAATGCACCAATCTCATAAGAATCAATACCAAGTACGGTGCTACCTTTAATGTTATAAACTCTAATAACATTGCCTTGAGATAATTCATTAGATTTATCAATGACGTCAATTGTATTAACGACATTTTGAGTAATTGTGTTTATAGTTTCATATCTAGCAGTGTATTCGTCACCTTCTCCACCAGGGATAATGACAAGTTTAGCACCACTTTGAGAAAGTAATGTAGTTAAAGTATCAGTTGCAATATTGACGCCGTATCTTGCTTTATTAGCAAAATCTCCTTCAATAACTGGCATACTGATTGTAGTTTCATATCTACCAATCTTTAATGAAGAAGTACCTTCAAAGACCATGATTTCAATATTATCCATGTAATTGTTGAAAGAGCCATAGACATAGTTACCTACATAAGTTTCTAAGTTATCTGAATAATATTCAACATAACATACGACCATCTTGTCTTCACTTGAAGTATCATACTTCCACATTGCATCAATATCCATAGGGATAGTGCCTTTAACTTGTGCACCGTATAAAGGTGAAGTTGAGAATGCTTCGATTTCTGTTCTAGCAATAGTACCTTTATAAGTAATATTTTCTAAAGTACCAGCATTAATACCTGCTGCTAAACCGAAGTAAACTTGTCCATCTTTACCACTAGAAATGATTGTAACTGTATCTGATTCGGTTGCATTAGTTACATAGACATTAGAAATAGTTCCTGCGTTATAACCGGCTATACCACCGACAACACGAGTTAAGTTATTTGAGTAATCGTGACAAATAATTTCAAGTTTTGATGTTGAGTTTTTAATAGTACCGTAGTTACTACCAACAAATCCACCGATATATTCATTTGCCCAGAATGTAATACGAGTATCAGAAGTGACAGTAACATTATCGATAATACCGTAGTTAAGTGAAGCTACACTACCAATATTAAACAATGTTTTTCCTGTATCACCTGCACCGTTATTACCACCAGCAGCAAGTGGATAATTAATCTTAAGTTTAATGTTCTTAACTTCAGCATTTTTACCAATGATACCAAATAAGCCATAAGCTAAATTAGTTTCACTATTCAATGTTGATGAATTGTAAGTAATGCTATTATTAGCGCCATCATAAATTCCTTTAAATTCAACACTGTTTTCATCATTTAATAAATCTTTAGAAGTAAATGGTTTATCGCTGATATTTGCAGTAATGCTTGCTCCAGTTTGTAAGAAGTAAAGATTTTCTTCTTGAGCAAGTTCAGAGTTATATACACCATTCCTAAAGTCATCATCATCTTTAATTAAAATAGGGTTTAAATCTGTTCCATCAGCCTGATATGTCTTTAAGAAAGTATATGATTCATCATTGCCGAAGATTAATGTAATCTTGAAATCAACCTTACCAAATTCTTTAGTTGTTGAATCATAAATTTGGTCTAATTTTGTAATAGTAATACGGTTATTTGTCTTATCGTAAGATAATTCACCATTTGTAGCAGTTACTACTACATCTTTTACGACTGTATCACTTGTTGAATTTTCATCAATTTCAAATGCTAAGTCATAAACGTTCTTAGTTTGAATATACTGTAACCACGCTAAACGTTTTACTAATGGATCGTTTTGTTCTCCTCCATCACTAATGACGTAGAAGTTCATTCCACTTGCAAAGCTGTAATCAAGGTCAGCAGTTTGTTTTCTCTTTGTACCTTCTTCATGGTTAAAGATAACTTTTTCTGCTTGGAAATCAATATTTGCAGTATATGTTTTAGTACCTTCTTTTGCCATTTCTGGAACTTCAACCATTAATGTACCTGGCCAAGTTACCATACTTGTATTTGCCCCACTCCAATAATGTACATATGGAGTTGAGAAAGTTGAAGGGCATTCAACGTAAACTGGTACTAATGGATATTCAACTGTACATTCGAAGTAGTTTTCTCTTACGAACTTATCAAGTTTGAATTTGTATTCACCTGGATATTTTAAATATAAATCAGAAGTTCTTGATGCTAGACCAATAGTTTCATAGTTCTTCCAAGAGTTACCTTTTTCTCCGTCTCTACCTGAAGAGTTAATACCGATAGGTTCTGGCATTTGACCTGGCCAATAGAAATAGATTTCAACTTTTTCACCGCCTTGAGCGACATATGAAGATAAGTATTGATCATCAATTTCACTTGTTGCGACGAATGATTGGTTCTTATAGAACTGAGATGAAACAATTTGTTTACCGTTAACATATAAGAAGACTTGTGAGTATTCTTTATTAGCGCTATCGTAAGCGACAGTAACTTTTGCAGATGATAAGTCTAAATAGAATGAATATTCACCACTATCTTTGACTTCAAATTCATAGTTATCTGGAATATCTGAGTTAGACCAGAGTAAGTAGTTGTTACCATTTGAAGATTGAATTCTAACTTGATCGCCTTCTTTTAATGTGAAGTCTTGAATGTAGAATGTGTTTTGATTATTAGTTGTTAAATAACCTTCAATGCGGTCATTAACCATTAAGTAGAAATAACCATTAACACCTAAATCTTCATTATTATAATAAGTTTTATTCTTATCATAGATGACCATTACTGCTTCTAAGCTTTCAGGTTGTGCCAAGTTGAAGTCGGTTGAATTCTTATTGAATACAGCCTTGACGTAATAAGAACCTGGTGCACCTGGTAAGTTATTAAGTAATGTACCATCTTGAGCGTAATATTCATAATCAACAGTAACATCTTTTGGTAAAGCACCTTCGATTGCTAAAGATTTTTCACTGCCATCGTATTCAAAATATTTAGATTCAAATTTTACTCCGCTCATATCGAATTCCTTAGGGAAGACGACAAGGACTAAAACTTTCATATCTTCATATAATTGATATTCTTCACCATTTTCATTTGTTAATGTTTCAACAACTGGTGAAAGTAAAGCGAAATATCTACCTGCGTTAGTCGCGTTACCTACAGGAATAGTATAACCATCCATATATTTGAAATATCCACCATTACCATCAGGTAAATAGATATCGTCAGATGTGTTATATAAAGTGTAGTTAGCAAGGTCATGCTGAGTATATGAGAATGAAGATAAAGCTTGTTGAGATTTATCTAGACCATCATAGTAAGATGCATAATATGCAAGTGATGTTAATGTATATTGAATTTCACTCTTTTCATTCCACTTCTCATTTTCTTGTTGATCGCCTTCAATACCTTTAAAGATGACACAGTTTAAAACATCATTTGTGTTATCTTGACGAGTTTCGTTTAAATGAATCTTGTCAGTATTGTAGACAATGTATGAGAAGGAATCGTCACTTCCGTTAATATATTCTTTCCACTTAATGTTATTAATATCTTCTTTCTTAATAAATGCATGGTAGACATATAAGTATTCAGATTTTGGAATTGTGACTGTGTAAGCTTGTGATGTTGTTGTATATGGACCATCAGTTGAGTTTTCACTTGCATCAGTTCCTCCATCATCGTCATTGACAATGTAATAATTTGTTTCGTCTTTATTTGTAAAGATAGAAATATAGACGTAATCTCCACCGATATTGCTTGGTTTATATTTTTCAAGTGGAGAATTATCCATTAAGACGTTGTAGAAAGAAATGAATGTTGTAAGTGTTGGTTCAAAATAGCCATATAAAGTAACGTTACCATCTAAGTAAGAAATAGATGTAACCTCTGTCTTTAATGTTTCATCTTCGTACCAACCAATAAATGTATAGTTATCTAAAGTTGGTTTCTTTAAAGTAATTGTACCTGATGAAATAGTAAATGATGTTGGGTTAGGATTATCAATTAAAGCTTGTAAGCTATCGTTAACTGAATAATCGTAAGTTACTGTGTATCTATCTGCTTCCCAAGTTGCAATGTAGTTACGTGAACCAGTTGAACCGTGAGCGATAGTAATTGTCTTACTTAATGAAATGTTAGTACCTGTCCAACCTGCAAACTTATAACCTTCTTTAGTTGGGTTAACAAGGGTGAATGATTCATCTTTAATTGTAAATGAATCTTTATTAGGGGTTGCAACTGTACCACCATTTAAGTTGTAAGAAATTGTATAAACATCTAATTGATATGAAGCAACGATTGCAACATTACTACTTGGCATTTCAAATGAATATGTGACTGAAGATGTTGATTCGTGCTTTGTTAATTGATCTTTAATGCTATCTCCAGTTGTTTCATTATTAATTGAGAAACCTCTGAATGTATAGCCTGGTAAAGCTGTATTAATACTAAATCTAGCTTTTTCGCCTGCATTAAACATTGTAGTTTCAACTGATAAGATGTTTGCGTCTTCATCAACTGAAGTAATCTTTAATGTGTAGACATCGATAAATTTTGCGGAGAAAACGATATTTGAATTATTAATATCTTTTGTCCACTTAACAAGTGACTTACCTGTTGAATCAGTCATCTTTTCATTGTTATAGTACCATCCAACAAATGAATAACCTGATTTAATGTTTTGTGGTACTGGAACTGAATATAATTCATTGTATTTTAAAGTGATAGTTGTTTGATCTAAATCAAATCTATCTAATGAATTATCATTATATAAATCAGATAATTGAACTTCATATTCTTTAGGATCAACAGTAACGACAATATAGACATCTTCTTTTAATGAAGCGCTGATAGTATAAACGTTATTTGAAACACTTAAATATGAAGATAAGTCTTCTTGTTCTTTATTAATTAATTTTACGTTAACACTAGAAGCATTATAACCTGTATTAACTTGAATCTTAAATGAAGCTGTAGTGTCAATTTCTCTCTTGATATCACTTAGTTTAGTTCCATCTTCATCTGTAATAACGTAACCTTGTCCAATTGACATAAATACATCGTAAGTAGCAGGACCAAAGACTGGATATAAGACCATTGTTCCTTCTTCTTGATGTAAAACAATTGCCGCTCCATCAATGTAATCAACAGTTCTATCTAATACTGAGAAAGTTGTTGACCATCCTTTAAATTCCATTCCTTCTGGAGCGTGGTTACCTAGTTCTTCATAAGAAATTAATGTTGTTGCTTCTTCAAACTGTACATACTGGATGTGTTTACCGAAGTAACCATAATTATATAAAGCACTAGTATCGCCTGATGAATGAACAAGTTCATATGATTGTTTATATGTTTCTTCATCAACAATCTTACGTGAAATATCATTTAATCTATATGAAACGTAAGACTTGCTAGAATCATATTCAGTTGCTCTTTCATTTGAAATATTGTAATAGACATCATCTAAAACAATATTCGCACGATAAATACTTTCACCGTTATTATCAGTTGTGTAGTAATCGAGTGAAGAATCATAAGAATCAGATGAAGTATAAGTATTAACGATTTCAAAATATCTATCTGTATTAAACTTACCTTCTGTTAAGTCATTAGCTTTTGAAAGTAGTGAGTCAACTGCATAATAGATATGACCTTTCTTATAGCCTTCATTTGTGACATCTTCTAATGTGTAATAGCCATTGAGCTTTTCGTTAGCTTTTAAGTCCACTACATCATATGTTTTAACTAGACCATTTTCTAAAGAAGATGAAACAACATATTCTTTTCCAGGAATATATCCATCTATCGAACCATTATATGTTTCATCAACATAATAAAGTCCGCTAGTAAATGCTTGAGTATCCTTAAATGGATTTTCTGATAAAATATATGATTCATCAACTTTTTCAAAATATGACATACTTGAGTCGTATTTTGAACCCGATTCGATATTTGTAAAATCATAATAATAAGATTCTGCAAATTCGACGTTATCAACTTTTACATATACACCACTTTCTTGGTTATATGTGTAATAAGTCTTAGTAGGATCATAATATGTTCCTGCACTTGTGAAAGCATAATATGTCTTATCAAAATTAACAATATCCTGTTTTACATAATTATTATCAACTAATGAGTAATATGTGTTCTTAGTAGAATATACATTACCTTCTTCATTATTAAATTCATAATAATAATCTCTAGAATAACTAATCTGTGATTCAGTTAATGTTGAATAATAATTTGTTGTACTTTGTTCTAGATATTTCTTAGATTCGTCATAAGTACTATTAGATGCAAATGGAGTAACTTGATAATAAGTAGTATCTAAATCAATAGGTTCTCCATTATATATAGGAGTTAAATTTTCTGCACCTTCATCTTGTCTATAAAGCTGTTCAGTAGCATTTAATAATTGTTGATATGTAGTATATTCAGTAAATTTTGAGCCTTTGCTTTCATAATAATATGTCTTAGTAAAGTTAACTGAATCTACTTTTGTATAAGTATTTCCCTCTTTAATATAATAAAGTTTACTTGAATCATACTTTTCATTTTCAACTACAGCATAGCCGTTAACAGCTTGAGGATTAATATCGTTGTAATAGTCATATGCAAACTGGTACATCTTAACTTTGAATGTGACGTTATCGCCATTAGATGAAGTGATAGTAGTTGCGTTAACTCCTCCCCACCATGATGAATAGCCATAACCATATTCATAACGTGTATCAAAGTTAGATGCATCTCTATTATAAGAAGTTGAAGTATCACACTTTGTCCAGTTCCATGAGCCTTTTTCTCTATAATATAAATCGTAGACTCTTGCTCCAGAAGATGTTTGAACTGTAACAGTAGCTTCATCGAAATAATATGAATAATCATAATATCTAGATGCTCTATCAGCAGAATTGAAGAATGCTACTAATTCATTATATGTTAATGATGTAGTAATCATCTTTTGTTCAGAATATTCTGTACCTGGCTTAGTTGTATATTCGTATCCCTTATAATAATTTTGACCATCTGAAGTAGTACCAACAATAGGTTCATTTGAAGAAATTAAAGTATTACCTTCATCAGAATAAATTGCTTTAGTTGCTGTATCAGAATTATTAACAATATCATCATATTGTTTTGAATTTGTAATTTCTCCATACTGTGTTGGAGTATATGAGTAGTAAGTAGAATCTTTAAGCTTTAATGTATTAGTTGAAATATAAGAATTATTATTACCTAAAATGTAATAAACAGCTTTAGGTTCTTCTCCTAAATTAATGCTTGTAATAGGACTATCTAAATAATAATATCCATCCTTAACAACTAAATCAGCTTTGTTAATAGCTTTAAAGCTATTATTGTCCTCGTAATAATAAATACTAGCAGTGTCTTTTTCACCAACATAAGAAATCTTCTTATCGCTATTTAATGTGTAATTATTACCAACGTGTACGTTAGCGTTTTGATAAACACCTGAATTAGCACTAGTTTCTTCATAATATTTCTTATTTACATTAAATGTAGAAGAATTATTAACTTCATTACCATCAAGAATATAATATGTATTCTCTTTTAAACGTAAAGAAGATGATGAAATAGGATCATATGTATTAGTTTCAGTATTGAAATAATAATATGAAGCATCTTTCTTGTAATGAGAAGATGATGAAGTTCTACTTGCAGTAGATAAGTCATCTTTTAATTCAAGGTTTTCATATAAAACATATTGAGAAGCATCTCTATCAAAGGTGTAATATGTCTTACCTTCAATGAAAGTATTTGTTGATGTCATTACGTAATAAGTTACGTTATCATCAAAAATCTTTGGTTGAGGATTTGCTTCTATATATTCTCCATAACTATCAAGGACATAGTATTTAGTAGTTACACTGTAAGTAGATGCATCAGCAGGCTTATATTCATAATACTGAACTCCATCTTTAAATCCATTAATAACTACTTCAGAGAATTTGTAGTAATAATAATCTGTATTTGGTTTATATTCTGTTGCTTCCCTAATTGTGTAATATGTCTTTCCATCTTCAAAAGCTTTGACACGAGTTTGATCATAGATATTTCTTTCATTTCTAACATAATAAATTTCATTAGGTGAGAAAGAAGTTGCTTCAGTAATTTCAAAATATTGTGTGCCATCTTCAAAATGATCAATTGCACCAGTATCTACGAATACTTCTGCAGCATAATAATCTTCACTAGGATCATATACATCGTCTTGATAATAATAGACTGTAACATATCCTGCAGGAACTGTAGTAAATGTTAAGTAAGTGAAGACGAAATATCTATCGTCAGTTCTTCTTCTAGTATCGACAGAATAATTAACTCTAAAGACACCTGAAGGAAGTAAAGAAGTAGATTTAATCTTTAAATCATAATAGACTGTGTCAGCATTGAATGTTTCAAGATAAACAGCCTTATAATCGCCATTTTCAAAGACATAATAATGATATTTATGGTCTTCTTGGATGACGTTACCATCCATATTAGTAACCTTAACATATTTACCATTTGCTAAAGTCATTTCAGTAGTACTATTCCATGCTGTATCAAAGGATGGTTTAGTAGTACCAGACTTCATTCTATAAAGAATATAGTATTTATATGTTAATTGAGAGTCAGTTAATTTAACTTCGTAATGGTTTTGAACTGCGTTCATTGAAACAAATTCACCATCTTCAAATAATGTCGAATCAAGTAAATTTGAACCACTAACTTGAGTATTAGTTAAATAGATAGCAAATTCTGGGTTATCGTTTGTATAATTTTTGAAATTGCTATAGTCATAAATAATAGTATCAGTATTGGCAACTGCCTTATTAACATCAACTACTTGATAATCATATAATGTGATGCTATCAACTTTTGAAGCAATATTACCGTTATTATCTTTAACATAAATTGGATTTTCTTTTAAATCAATTTCTGTTGAGACACTAGCAGTGCCGTTTAATGTATATTCAATGTATAAACCATTGTATGCATTATCGAAGTTTTCATATTCTTTATCTCCAATAACTAAATGGTATTTTGTATCACCCTGGATTCTTTCTGCCATAACGTTAACTAAGTCTTCAGAAGAAGATGTCTTATAGATAGGTTCTTGACAGTAATATAAATAATATGAACCTGGGTAAACAATTACTGTTTCTGCAACTTTAATAAAGTTTTTATCAAAAATACTTACTTTTTGATTAAACTTATTAGTTGTAATTAATGCAGAATAAACAGAAACTTGAGATTCTTGAGCTTCAATAGAATTTCTAGTCCAAGCAAGAGGAGAATAAGATAACATCATTCTTTCGCCGACTCCCATGTAGTAGACGTTATTTTGTTGAGTGATGTTAATTGGATAAGCTTCTCCGTCAATGATGTCTTCTGTTTCTACACCGGTATTTTGGATGTATGCCCCGTTAAAGATTGCACCTGGTGAGAAAACAATTTTTGTTGCTTTTCTACCTGAAATCTTAACGTATTCATCAGTCCATTTTGTGAAGAATGTATCATTAAACATTGGGTTTGATACGCTTTGAGTCATACCACCATTTGCGGCAAATGAAATACGATAAACACCTGCAGTATCTACATCAACTGTATAAACCTTTTTAACTTGGTTTATACCTGGTAAGTAGAACTTAAGTGTATAACCATCTTCAAGGTACATATCATAATGATAAGTATTAGCGTTCTTACCTTTAACCATTGCATTAGAAGATAAGATGTTGTTACCTTTATAAACTTCAACAGTTGCAACGTTATAACTTAAATCATTACTAATAATATAAGACTGAGTAGTATACATTCTTAAGTTAACTTCTCTAGTATTTGAAGTAACTTTAGTAGTAACTGTATATAATCCAGTAGCGTTGACAATTAATGATGTTGAGTCATTAATGTCATAACTAAATGTTTTATCTGTAGTTTGGATTGTATAAGGTGTTCCATCATATCTATATAATCTAACACCATTTCCTGCGATTAAATTAATACCATCTGCATAGAAAGTATCATTCTCTTCATCAAATAATAAACCATAAGCATTATTTGACCAGTTTAATGATGTTCTTACGTAATATAAGAAAGGTGTAGATGCGTTATAAATATAAGAATTATATTCATTATATGTTGACGCAATAGAAACTGAAATTCCTCCATTAAATGAAACATTGTAGTTATTAACATTATTAATAATACGTGTATCTGTTTGTTTAACATCATTTCCACTTCCTAATATGATTCTAATCATATTAAAGACTAATGGATTAGGGTTAATAAAGGAAAGAGTTCTACCTGATTTTAATGTAGTAGGAGATTCAAACTGAATCTGTTGATTTGATTCGTTGAATAAAATAATTCTGTAGCCTTTAGATAAATCAATTGTTGAATCAATTGTTAAATAAGTACTTGATATACGTGGAGTATATTCTAGGACCTTATTTTCTCCGCCGACAATTGAATAACCATCATATAAGTTACTAATTGTAATTACATCTGAACAATAAATTACATAATCAGATGATTTAGCGTTTGTATATGTAGGAGATGTATTGCTTAAAACAACAATTTGGAACTGATCATAAGCTTTTTCAAGTGTTAGCTTATAAACATTTCTAGAAGTTGATGCTTCTTCAAAAGGAATATATTCAGAAGCTGAAGCATCAGATGTTGATGTGAAATAACCAATAAATCTGTAGTCAGTCTTACTCATTTCACTGACATCAAGATATAAAGTTCTGCTGACGTTAGTTGCAACCTGTCCATTGACTGAAGAAGAAGTAAAGAACATACTTCCAGATTGAGCAACATCAGTTGTAATCTCAAAATCAATATCAATTGTTCTATTGAAATCAGTATTATCTGTTGTTGAGAAATAGACTTTTGTTGGGATGTTATCCGCATATCTATATTCATAATTATAGACATACCAGTTCTTGGAGCCATCAACTGACTTAGCAGTTAAGCTCATCTTTGCCCCATTACCATTTTCATCAAAAGCAAAGGCACCAGTTTGTTCATTCCAACCATGAATATAAACGTTTTTCCAGTTTACATCATTTTGGAAATAAATCTTAATTGAAGATTTACCTTCATTTGATTCTTTAATACCTAAATAGTAATTGTAATATGTAGTACCGTTAGAAGGAGTTTTCGCGTATCTAACTGCTAAATCATAATAACCTGAAGTACTAATAGTTACTTTGCTACCTAATGTTTCACCTTTTCTTAAAGGATCAATAGTTAATAATGATGAGTTGAAATCATAAACATCATCATAACCTTCAACATTAGAGAATGTACCTTTATCAAAAGCGAAATAGTCAGTACCATTAGAAACTGAGAAGCTTTCGCCTGCTTTTAAATATACGCCTTTAATTGTGTAGTAATGCCATGAAGAAGCATCGTTATCTCCTCCATTACCTCCATCATAGTTAATCGCGTATTCATCATTGATTCTCCAGTTATTTAAATCGCCAACTAAGTAATATTCATAGTTATTAGATTCACTAACTGTACTATTCTTTAATGTCGCATAAGATTCATTTGAAACAGGAACTGAAGTTTCTTCTCTGTTAAAATATGTGTTTCCTCTTTCAGTGAAGAAGCTACGTAATACTTCATATTCAGTACCTTTAGCAAAATGGAATGAACCATCGTTATTAACGATGAATACTCCAACTACCTCAGGGTTAGAACCTGTTGATTTAATATAGAAATATGATGTGTTATCACCAGAGTTAAGGATTGTACCTTGGAATGTTTGATATTTATTTTCTAAGGATGCTTCTGGATCATAAGCAAGTTCACCGATTTTTGAATCAGTTTCATCATAAATTTCATATGTGACTTGTGAATAAGCATTTGTTTTATTTGGTGTAAAGATTGCAAATGCTGATTGTCCATCAAATTTAAATAAGCCTAATGAGTCATCAGTTGTTGATGTACCATAATAATTAGAATTAAAGCCACCTTTATTTTGATATAATTCACCTTCAACACCACTTGCAGAAACTACATAGTTCTTAGAAGTATCTAAAGTACCTTCTGAACCATTGTAGTAATATTCTTCATAAGCAGTATTAGCAAGGTTTCTAGTTAATTGATAAGCTTTATCAACATAAATGCTTGGATAATTAACTTCTGTCTTAAATGTATTAAAAACAATCTTGATATATGAAGGGTTAGTAAATGCACTCTTATCAAAATATGCAAATCCAGTTGCACTATCAATTTGAGTTTTAATAGTAGATGTATTTAATTTTTCATTTGAAGAATTATAAACATCAATTTCAAATAAATTTAAATCAGCAGTAATTGAAGAAATATCAATATAGAAATAATTGTTGTTTAATTTTAAATAGCCTGATGAAATAGCTTCACTAATTGTGCCAACACTAGTAATTGGTAAAGTAGTTGTATTTGAAGTATCGTTTTCAGAATATGCCATATAAGTATAGTTAGCATCATCACCTACATTAATTGTATTTGTAGTGACAATACTTCTACGAATACTATATAAGCTAATACTTTCACCCATTAAGATGATTTCATTAGTTACAGCATCAACAATTTGAGGCTGAATATAATACATTCTTGCACTATTGTTTTGGAAATAAACTTGTTCGTTAATATTTGTAGAAACGTACATTCCATTTCCAATAGGTTCATATTCAACATATAACTTATTAAAATCAACGTATTGAGTAGAATAATTATAATATCTGTAATATAAGAATCCACGAAGTTTATAACCATTAGGGAATATAGCTTTATTATCTAAATAATCTGCTCTTAAATCTTCGCTTAAAGAGAAATAAGTGACATAGTTTGATGATGTACTAATAGAAGTAAGATCACCATCTAATACACCTTCATCTTTTGATGTAACTGTATATTTTTCATATACACTAGTAGAACCATTAATACTAATGTTTCCACTTTGTAATGAATCGTCTTGAGGAGAATTTTCATTTATATTATCTCCATCGGAAGATAAGGTAAATTCAGTATTTTCACTAGCATTTTCAAATACACCAGCATCTCTAAATTCATAACCTTGTCTATTTCCATCAATTTTAACGACACTGAACCAATAACGATAATTAGTAATATGACCTTCGCTATCTAGATCAACTTTGAAATATAAATAAACATTGCAATCTTCTAAGAATAAGAATTTATGATCTTCAGATTCAATAAATAAGTTAGATCCATCAGTACCGTGTTCTGTACTTGACCAACCTAAGTTAACAACTTCTTTTGTAATAGGATTATAGAAATCTACACTTAAAACTGTTCCTTTTATGATTGTAATACCTCTAGCATTTGAATCATCAATTTGGCTAGAAGTAATAAGTTCAAAAGCATATCTTTCTTGAGTTGCTTTTGGTTTATCTTCAATAACAGCGTTTTCTAAATTAATAAATACTCTTACTTTTCCGTTTTCAGTAGTTTCAGGATAGCCATAAGTATTTGAAGAAGCAGTAACATCTTTTAATCCACCATTTTCTTCAACAAGAGTATAAACAGAATTGCTAGAAGAAAAATCTAAGTCACCTGATTGATAAACTTTATTATTCCATGCAGATGATAAGCCAGATGTAGGGTTCTTAACGAAAATAATTTTATTATGTGAAGAAGAAATATCTGCATAATAAATATTTTCATAGCCTTCTAACTTTTTAAATTCTGTTGTAGAATCACCATTTCCCCATGTATATGCATAGAAATAGTAATTAACTGTATCTCCAGTAGGTTTTGGTAAGATTTCAGATCTATCTCCATAACCTAAGTTATCATTTAAGAAATAATATTGATTAGATTTAGTTTCTCCAGAAGGAATTTCTAATTTTAATCTTGAATATAAATTATATCCAACTGCACCATAAGGAATTTCTTCTAATGTAATAGCAGCTTTTGGTAAAACATTATCACTAACCTGACCTTCATCTAAAACAATAGTAGGTTTAGTATTATCAAAATAAATTGATTCACTTATATAAATAGTATTGTCTGTTCTTAAGTTACTTACTCCATCAATTGAACTCTTAATTACTTCAATATGTTGAGTAGTTTCTGGAATATCAGCATAGTAATAATCAGAAGAATATCTATATAACTGAACATCACTTGAGCCTTTATCACTTGAATAATGAACGTAATAATAATTACCGCTGATATCACCTAAAACTGTTGTATCTAAATAGATTCTAGTTTTTGCATTATCTTCTAAATAATTTTGTAAATTATCTTCAGAAACAAATGGTGTAGGATATTTAGTAATTGCAGCAGAAGCACCTTGAGCAAACTTAATGTACATAGGAGTACCATAAGTTAAATCAAATGTATAAGTGAACTTAGTAGAACTATATTTAGTCATTAAATTAAATGGTTCTGTTCCATCTTCACTTAAAGTTGTTGGATTACTCTTTCCATCATAATATAAAGTTTCTTTTGAAGTATCGTAAACTGAATACGCTAAAATGAATGCTGCATCCCAGTTATTTGGGTTATTAAAGGTAACAGTAATACTTTCGTTACCTGGATTACCATCAATATGTTTTGAAACCTGATTTAAGTAATAAACCTTTTCTGCGTTGATATTTAATTTAGTAACCTTAGTTTGTAAATCTTCATTACTTGATGAATAGTAATGAGTTGATTGATAAATTCTATTAGGTGAGAATGAAATATCAAATGTAGAAGAATCTTTGTTGTAGTAAGCATTTGTCCAACCTAAATCAAATGTCGCGATATTTGTTGTAGGACCAACTGTTCCATCAATATCGCCTCCAACAACATAATCATGAGTTTTTTGAACTGCTGTTAAATCAGAAGGATATGCTCCACCTAATGATAATAAATATTTATATTCTTCATTAGTTGTTTGAGATTTATTTAATGATAATGGAACTGAATGTTTAGTACCTCCATCTGTATATTGGAGTTCATATGTATATTCAGTATATGAAATATCATATTTTTTACTATCTGCAGTACTGAATGAAGATTCTTTAAGTTTAACTTCATATTTTGTATATGCTTTAAAGTTAACAGGATAATCTTTATCAGTATTATTTACGTTGTCGTGAATAGTAAATAAAGTGATATCTTCTTTAGGAATAAATGTTGTGACATAAGTGTCAATTGAACCTAAATAAGTAAAGTGACCTTGTGAACCAGTTGCCCCTTTAAATGAGAATTGGTTCATAAAGATTTTACTTGTTGAATAAGAGAAACCTGTACCATTTGCAATGTGAGATTCATCTTCGTAAACTACATCAATAGTATGACCTGCACCTAAAGTATATGAACTGATACCTTTAGAAATAGTAATGTCATTTGTACCAGAGTCATTAGTAAATGCACCTGGTTCGATATATAACTTATCAGGATATGTGTAATAAGATTCGTTTGACTTACCAAATGTTAAAGCTGTATGAGTAATAGCTTCTGAATCTGTAAAGACAACTTCGTGGCCGACTGATTTAAATTCAATTGTACCATTAGAACCATCTACATCTACTTTGTAAGTAAGAAGATCGTTCTTAGAATAGTAGAATGTCTTATCTTCAGAAAGAACTAACATATCATAAGGGTCTTCGACACTTGTATCTTGTTCATCTGACCAAATACCAATTTCAGGAATTGATTGGTAATTAGTTAAATGTAATTTGTAATAATAATTTGTCGCGCCTAAGACAGTAACTTTCTTTAAGCCTGTCATCTTACTAAAGGAACCAGAATAAACGTGACGTAATGTGTCAGGTAAGATGATATATTTAACAGATTGATTACCTGCAATACCATTTGAACCCATTGTATCTGCAGAAGAATAATAACCTGCAAGAACATCAATTACTGGTAATTCTTCTTTGTTGTCCTCATTATATTTAATTTTGTTAATTGTTACTTCTGGATAAGAAGGAATATAAACAGTTTCATTAAATGCTTCATATTTTGCAACTGCTAAACCTTCTACTGAATTTTGTAATGCTTCAGGGACTTGATCTAATGGATAATAATCGTATCCGCCTTCTGACGAGACGTTAGGAATTGCTGCATAGAATTCAAAGTCATCTTCTGATGGATTAAATTGTTCAGTAACAATAGGCTGAGAAGTAGATGCACCTGTCCAAATTGCAAATGTAAGGAAGACAGAAGCTACAACAGATGATAAAGCTAAAATTACCGCTAAAAAGACTGGTAATAAATTAGATTTCAAAAAGAAATTTTTAATTTTATTCATGCTTGTCCTCCTTTCTACATTTTTGTCCAATCCCATGGGAGATTGGAATCTTCATCGAAAATTAATGGATCTTCTTCACCAAATTCAGAAGTTGTTCCATTAGAACCATCAGTAGTATATCTAATGATGATATTGATTTTATTTGTTAAGCATAAATCCCCTTCGATTAATTCATCAGGTAAAGAATAATATGCTTCAAATAACATTGTATAATTTGTGTTAACATCGAGGTCTTTGAGTTGGAATTTCATAACCTCTACACCATCTTCAGTTGTAAGGATTGGTGTAATACGATACATGTCTAAATGTTTATAGTTAAATGCTTCTTCTGCAGTTAGAGTAAATGTACCGCTAGATTCTTCCATACGAAGTAATGAGAATCTAGATTTATTTTCATAGAAAAATTGATCTAAAGTCTTTTTGTTTTTATTTCCATTACCTGGAGTTCTAGTTGTTAAAATATTTAAATCTTCATCTTCTAAGCCTTCTTTATCTTTTTCTACGTTTTTAATTAAGTAGAAACGGAATGTGAAAGCATCTTTTTGTGATAAGTTCTTTGGTTTATTAAAGATATCGTAATACTGAATATGCATTCTAAATGTTGCATCTTTTTTAGTTAATGTCTTAGAACCAACCGCTAAAGGCATTTGTCTATATGCAACGGTTGCAGGATATTCAATGT
>DEWM01000002.1:0-10251 GCA_002363635.1 Caryophanales bacterium UBA3210
TCTAACTGCAGCATCAGGTCTAACGCTGAAACCATAAATTAAAGCATTTGAAGCACTTGCAAGGATAACGTCAGATAAAGTAATTGCACCAGGTGCAGATCTAATAATATTAATCTTAACGCCTTCAACATCAATCTTTTCAAGTGATGCCTTAACTGCTTCAACTGAACCTTGAACATCAGCTTTTAAGATAATGTTAATGCTCTTGAGTTCGCCTTCTTTAATCTTATTAGCAAGATCATCAAGAGACATAGCAGCAGTCTTGCTGAATTCTTTTTGTTTAACTGCTAATTGACGTTTTGTTGCAACGTCTTTTGCAACTTGTTCTTCAGCGAATGTCATGAAGTGATCACCTGCTTGAGGGACATCTTCAATACCTGTAACAACAACTGGAGTTGATGGACCTGCTGATTTTAATTCTTGCTTATATTCATTAGTCATCTTTCTAACACGGCAGAAGTAGTTACCAATGACTACGAAGTCACCCTGTTTTAAAGTACCATTTTGAATAAGTAATGTAGCTTTTGGACCTTCAGCTTTATCAAGCTGAGCTTCAACAACTGCACCAACAGCATATCTCTTAGGGTTTGCTTTTAATTCTTTTAATTCTGCAACTGCAAGTACTGTTTCGAGTAAATCATCGATACCAATATTCTTCTTAGCAGAAATTTGTTTGAAGATGACGTCTCCGCCATATTCTTCTGGAATGACACCTTCTGCCATTAATTCTTCAGTAACCTTCTGAACGTTAGCAGTTGGTTTATCAATTTTGTTAATTGCAATAATTAAAGTTACACCTGCAGCACGTGCGTGGTCGATAGCTTCTTTAGTTTGAGGCATAACACCATCATCTGCAGCAACAACAATAATTGCAATATCTGTTAATTGAGCACCTCTAGCTCTCATAGCAGTAAATGCTTCGTGACCAGGAGTATCTAAGAAAGTAATCTTCTTTCCTTTAACTTCTTTTTGGTAAGCACCAATTGCTTGAGTAATTGCGCCAGCTTCGCCAGCAGCAACATTTGAGTTACGAATTGTATCAATTAATGTAGTTTTACCATGGTCAACGTGACCCATGACAACGACTACTGGAGGTCTTTCTTCAAGATCTGCAGGATCATCAATGATTTCAATTTCTTCGAAGTTTTCAGCATCGACAATCTTTTCTTTCTTAAAGTCATAACCGTAGTTTAAACATAATTCACCGATAGTTTCATCATCGAGAGTTGAGTTTAATGTAACCATCATCTTCTTATTGAGGAATAAGTATTTGATGATATCAGATGCAGTTTGACCTAACTGTTTTGCAAGTTCGGTGACTGTAATTTCACCTGTGTAAGTGAAGACTCCACCGTTTACCTTATTTTCAGGCTGTTTAGACTTATGATTAGGATCAAACTTTGGAGCGTTTGAAAGACGGGAGTTATTGCCTTTTTTATTTTTTAAGTTTTTTGCCATTATTCTCATCCTCCTTTATTTCTTTGACAATTGCTTGGGCCATATGACTATCAGTAAAACCAAATGCTGATATTTCACTTTTTCCTAAAAGCGACCCAAGTTCTTCTTTAGAACATACTTCTAGGAATTTAATATTTAGATACGACAATTTATCTTCATACATTTTTTTTGATCGAGGTGAAGCATCCTTAGCAATAAGTACTAACTTTGCTTTCTTGTTAATGCAACTCACTCCAAGAAGATATTTTCTTGACGCTAAAGAGAATCTAATGAATGTTTTAATTTTTTCTTGCATTAGCTTCTTTAATCATCGCTTCAAATACCTGTTCAGGAATTTCAGCTTCTAATGCTTTCTCTAAAACTTTTTTCTGTTTAGCAAGATTAATTGCATCGACATCACACTTAATGTATGCACCGTGACCATTTGCTCTAGATGAGTAATCAAAAATTACATTACCTTCAGGTGTTTTAACAACACGGAGTAATTCTGCTTTTGGGCAAAGTTCTCCGGTTGCTAAACATTTTCTCATTGGAATTTTTTTCATTTTAACGACTAGTTCTCATCATAATATGAATCGTATTCGGAATAATCGATATCGTCATCATATTTGTTATCGTCGTAATCTTCTTCTGCTTCAATTTCTTCGAGTTCTTCATCAGAATAAATTGGCATTGTATTTTCTGCTGGTTTAACAACAGGTTTCTTTTCTTCTGGTTTTTCTTCAGCAGGTTTTTCTTCTGCTTTCTTGTAAGATTTCTTAGCTGGTTGAGAAGCTTTCTTCTTTTCTTGTTCAATTTGTTTTTCAAGTTCTGCTAAAGAAACAACTGGTTTAGAAGGTTCTTTGATTTCAACTTTAATATCTTCAAATTTTTCTTCTGCAACTGGTTCTTCAGTAGCAACTTCTTCAACTGGTTCGCTAGCTTCTTCTGGAAGAGGTGCAGCAGCATTAACTTCTGCTTCTACTTCATAATCATATTCTTCTTCATCAACACGTTCTGCTGCTTGAGCTTCATGAACTGCTTTAAGATCTTCATATAATTTGAGGTTTTCTTCTTGTTCTTTTCTTGATTGTTCAAGTAAGTATTCTCTTCTCTTAGCGTTGATTAATTCTTCATCAATTGGCTTCATTTCTGCTACTGTCATATATTCTAAACCTTGAGCAGCAGCTTGTTCTGAATCGATAACATTAATCTTCCAGCCAGTTAATTTAGATGCTAAGAAAACGTTAATACCACGTTTACCAATTGCAACTCTTAAATTTTCTTTATCTACAACTGCTGTAGCTTCTTTGTGTTCTGGTTCTTGACCATCTTCACATTTTGGTAATGCTACACCGAGAACTTCACCTGGTTTTAATGCTTCTGCAATGTATAAGCCTGGGAATTCATGATATTCGATAACATCAATCTTTTCTTTACCTAATTGACCTGTAACTTTAGAAATCTTTGTTCCTCCAGGGCCAATACATGAACCAACTGGATCAACGTTAGGATCAACTGAGATAACTGAAACTTTTGTTCTTTCACCTGCATTACGTGATGCATTCTTAACAACAACTGTTCCATCATAGATTTCGTGAATTTCTTCTTCCATTAATCTAACAACGAATTCAGGGTTAGAACGTGTAATCTTTAATGTAGGTGCACCTTTATCAGATGAGATACCTTGTAAATAAACTTTGATTGTTTGACCTGTTTGGAATTGTTCATCACCAATCATTTGTTTATTGAATAATGTACCTGTTGCTTTGTTATTGAAGTTAACGATTGTGAATTGTGGTTCAACTTTTTCAACTTCACCAACAAGGATTTCATCTTTTTTATCTTCGTATTGAGCTTGCATTAATGCTCTTTCAGCTTCTTTAATCTTTGAAGCGAATGTTTCACGAACATATTTGATTTCTTTTGGTGTGAATTCGTTTAAGTCTTGTTTTAATCTTAACTGATCACCAACTTTAAGACCTTTGCCTTCTTCATAATCTTCAAGTTCATCAACAGGAACCATTGTATTATCATTAAAATCTTCTGCTGAATCATCTGCGACTACATCTTTAAGAATGAATACTTCGATGTCACCTTTGACTAAATCAAGGTTTACTTCTACCATTGTGTCTTTGTATTCACCAGTCTTGAATGGTGCTGCAAATGATGCCTTTAAAGCTTCAATTGTAGTTTCTCTTGCAATACCTTTTGCTTCTAGGTCATCAATAGCGCCTAGTAACTGTTTAAAATCTACCATGTTTACCTCCTAAAATTTAACAGCTAGATTTGCTTTAGTAATATTTGATACAGGGATTTCAACCTTCTTAGTTCTTGTCTTTACCCTGTACTGAAGAGTAATGGATGATTCATTAGCATCAATTAAATCTCCAGTGTAATCGTTCAAACCATCAATTGGATTTCTTAGTTTTACGAAGATGTATTTACCAACGTATTTAGGGAAAGTTGAGAAATCAGTGATTGGCTTTTCCGCTCCAGAAGTTGAAACGTCGAGAACGTAGTTTTCACTTATTAAATCAATTTCATCTAACTTAGCAGAAATTAAATCAGAAACCCTTACTACATCATCTAAGTTAGCGATGTCATCTTCTTTTTCGATGTAAACGACAAGATAATTTTCTCTACCTCTTCTTTCGAAATCAAAGCGATCAAGTAATAGGCCAGATTCTTTAACTACTGGTTCAATGTAAGATCTAACTTTTTGCAATAACTCTTTATCCATATGCCTCCTTCAAAAAGAAAAGTGAACCGATGGCTCACTTCGATAAATCAATGAGTTTTATATTAAACATAAGTTTAATACACCATCAAGATAACATTATTTTGCCACTTTGACAATATAATTTGGTTAAAATAATTATCTTTGATGTTAATATTAAGAAAAAATCCTATAATTAAAGTAACAAATATATCTATATTTGGTTAAGTTTTATTGAGGTATCACTTATGGCAAATTACGAAGATAACAAAATTGTCGATTACGAATCAAATACTTCTCTATACAAGATGGATGAAAAAAAAGATAAGAAACACATAGTAAAAGAAGTTTTATTTTGGGTCTTCTTCCCTATAGTATTCTTACTATTAAGTGCGATTCTTATTTTCTACATGGATTTAACAGATGGTCCACTCATCTTCTTCATTTTAATGTTACTACTCTTAGTAACGCTTGCAGTACTTCGTATCATCTTTAGAAAAAAGAAATGGTATATCGGGGTTGCCACTTGGATAGGATTTATTGTATTAAGCACTTTAATTCTAGATTTTTCTAAACCAGGTCTAGAATATAGACCTGCAGTATTAAATGCAAGTCCAGAAAAGACCGAAGTACTCTCTTTAAAAGATGGTAAAGTTCAAGGCGTTTATAACGAAGATAAATCAGTAATGGTATATGCTGGTATTCCATACGCTAAAGCACCTATTGGTGACTTAAGATGGAAAGAGCCTCAAGATGTAGAGCCTTGGAATGATGTACTAGATTGTTCATATTTTAGAGCCAAATCAATGCAAAAAACATATGATTCAGTTACTAATAATTTAGTAGATATATACGCTCAAAAATCATGGCATCCAAATTATTTAGAGCAAAAGATTGAAATCTCATCTGAAGATTCTCTCTACGTCAATATTTGGAAACCTAATACAACTGAAACTAATTTACCTGTTCTTGTTTATATCCACGGAGGTTCATTAACTACCGGCTCTCCTTCATTTTATGCATATAATGGAGAAAATATGGCCAAAAACGGCATTATTCAAGTTAATATTTCTTATCGTCTTGGAGTATTTGGTTATCTAGCATTAGAAGAACTTCAAAATGAATCTCCTAACCATACTACTGGAAACTATGGATTACTCGATCAAATCAAAGCTCTTGAATGGATAAATGAAAATATCGAATCCTTTGGAGGAAATAAAAACAATATCACTATTGCAGGTGAATCTGCAGGTTCTTCTTCAGTAAGCGCAATATGTGCTTCTCCACTTGCAAAAGGTTTATTCCAAAAAGCTATTGGAGAATCTTCTTCAGTAGTTCTTACTACTCCTCCACATACATTTAGAACATTAGAAAGTGCTAAAGCAGTAGGAAGATCCGTCTTAACTGAATTTAATTGTAAAAATGTCAGTGAATTACGTAAGATTTCCGCGGACGAATTAGTTAATACAAAATCCACTAACTCTTCAATGACAGTTGATGGTTATGCTCTTCCTAAAACACCATATCAACTCTATTTAGATGGAGAAGCAAGTGATGTCCCATTATTAAATGGTTTTAACTCAATGGAAGCAGATGCATTCACTGTTCCAACATATTTATCTTCTGGTCAACCAAATGTTTCTAACTCTAAAGCTAGATTAATTACAGTATTTAATGATGAAGATATCGTTAATAAAATGATGGCAACTCAGTCTTGGAATAACGACGAAGAAGCATTTAGATCATTTAACAATATTATTGCAACATACTGGTTTGCTCATCCTCATTATTCTTGGAGTAAAGCAATTAAAGAAAATTATTCTTCACCAGTCTACACATATTATTTTGATAAAGAAAATGGATATTATTCAGGCTACCATTCAGGTGAACTTCCATATGTATTTAATACATTAAGTCGTAATAAGAATTTAACTTTCGCATATGATGAATCTGATTACAATCTAGCAAAAACTATGAATTCAGCCTGGGCAGCATTCATTAAAACCGGTAACCCTTCAACTTCATCATTAACTTGGGAAGAATGGGACAAAGACCAAACTAACGTTATGCATTTTGGTAGCACTGTTGAAATGATGAAAGATAAATATTCTGATTTATATAAAATCTTTGAAGAATATTATTCTAAAGCTTCAGTTTAATAGTTCCCTCTTCATCAGTTCTTCTATAAGGTAAATTTAATTTTTCTAAACGTACAACCACTTCTTTATTCGGGTGGTTGTATTTATTTTTTAAGCCACAAGAAATAATACTTATTTTTGGTTTATATGTATTTAATAATTCATATGAAGATGATGTAGATGAACCATGATGTCCTAGTTTTAATATATCTACTTTTAATTTTGGATAGTCGTTAACTATCTTTTTTTCTATGCTCGTAGGTGCATCTCCCATTAACATAATCCCTTTATTATTAATTGAAGTATATAAAACTAAGGAATAATCATTTTCTTCTTTCCACATTGATGAATAAGTATTTAGATTAAAGAATTTAATATCAGTAAATGATTTTACTTTAAAATTATTTTCTTCAATTATTTCTCCTATATAAAAATGTTCTTTTAAAGATTCTAACGCTCCAAAATGGTCATAGTCATGATGAGTAATAAAGACTGCATCCAGTTTATATATTCCGTTCTTCTTAAAATAAGGAATTAATGTTTCTAAGGCAAGATCTATAGAACTAACTCCTCCAGTATCAATTAGATATGACTTACCTTTATTAACAATTAAGGTTGAATCACCTTGTCCTACATTAATAAAAGAAATATATGAGCTATATTTATTTTCTATCGGTAATAAAGAAATTAATATTAATGTAGTTAATCCTCCTAAAGAATATAAAGTCTTCTTTTTTCTTTTAGTTTCAATAAAATAAATACCTAAAAATAGGAATAAATAATATAAAATAACAAGACCTATATTAAATCTAGAAGTATAGATTTTTATATTAACTTTATCAAAATTTACTAGTAAAAAATAAAAACCATTAGATAAGATTTTAAAGATTGGCCATAAAGGTATAAGAAGGCCAATTAAGCCTAAAATAAAAATTATTAAAATAAGAGGACTAATTACTAATGCAAAAGGTAATGACAATAAACAAAAATAACCATTACTAATTAGTAACAAAGGAATGAAATATAAATTGATAATAACAATATAATAAAACTTTCTTTTATCAGTTCTAAAAGTTAAGGCTCCTTCTTTAGAATACATTAGTAATAAATATAGTGGTAAAGAATAATAAAAATTAATAGATGATAAATAAGATGGAAATATTAATCCTATAAAAATATAAGTTATCCCTAGCAAATCTATTTTAGATAATTTATTTTTAAAAAAATTATAATTTATAAAAACTAATATTTTTAAGAGTACTAATTTAATTAATGACAATTTATAATTTGAAATAATTAAAAAGAAAATACTAAAGAAAATACTCACTTTATTTACTGTCTTTTCTTTACATTTTATACCTACTATTTTTTCAATAATCTCAAGTAAGAAATAAACGTGGAAAGATGATATTGATAAATAATAACTAAGCGAAGAAGAATATATTAAAGACGAATAATCTTTTGATGAAGATAAATTAAATAATAAAGTCGATAGGATAGATTTAGTATTAGTATCATATAAACTTAAATTATTATTTATTAAATGTTTGATTCTAAATAACGATAAAAAATGTGGAGTAATTGATGCATTATTAATCATCTTTTTTACTCCATATGTTTTTAAATATTCATTAAAATTAAACTGACTTTCGTAATAAGTAAATGCTGCTTTTTCAACTTTTCCATCCACAGTTAAAATATCAAATACTTCATAAGTATTTAACTCGTTATAAACATAATATCTGCCGCTTATAGTTTGAAGGATGAAATAGGAATTTTTAGAAACAATTACCACTCCAAAATGTGAGTCATAACTTAAATAAATTAAAGTTAAAAGTTCTAAAGATAATCCAAGGATGAAGAATATGCATGATAATATTATACTTCTCTTTGTAGATTTACAAAAATAACTGAAAACAAAAAGCAAGACTATCCCTAGAACTTTTATATACCAATGGTTAAGAAAGCTGACTCCTAACCAAAAGTAAGCAAAGAATAATAAGAAATTCATTAATTAGACAAGATTATATAATCACGGATTTTTTCAAATGTTTTACTACCTATGCCTAATACATTTTGGATTTCTTCTAACACTTTAAATTCACCATTTGCTTCTCTATATGCAACAATTCTTTCCGCTAAAGTTTGAGACAAACCTGGAATTGAAGCAAGTTCATTTGCAGTTGCAGTATTAATATTTACTTTAGTATCTGTATCATCAATAACACAACTTTGGGTATAACCACTTACTGCAGGAACATAAATAGTAATACTTTCATTTAAAACATAATCCTCATTCACACCTCTTTTATCTGCAGAAGAAGTAAGCCCTCCTGCTTTTTCAAGTGCATCAGATAATGTTTGTCCTGGTTCTAAAGTATATGTTCCTTCTTTAATTACTTGTCCTTTTAAAGTAACTGCAATACTACCTTCATCTAATGAAGTGATGTTAGGATCATCTGAGTCATATGATTTGTTAATTTTAGGGTCCAATGTCATAAGTCCAGCGACCACAATGAACAAACCAACTATTCCTCCAATAATAACTTTTACAATTAATGCCATAAAAAAACCTCCCTTCTATTTAATCTATTAGGGAGATTTTCTAAAAATACCAAAAATTTTTTATTTAATTTCTTCAGCTGTGACTTTAAGGATTGTTACTTCGTAAGGTCTAATAGCTTTAATTTGAACTGTTTCACCAACCGCTTTACCTAAAATAGCTGCTGCTAAAGGTGATTCGTTTGAAATCTTGTGTGCGAGTGGATCTGTTTCAGTTGAACCAACAATCATATAATGAGCATCTGATAACTTGCCACCTTTGTTAACTTTTAAGTAAACATAGTAACCATTTTTAACGATGTTTGATTCACCAGTTGCATCTTCAATGAATTCAACATTGTTGATCATGTATAAGATTTCTTCAAGTCTCTTATTTAATTCAACTAATTTATGTTTGTTTGAAGTATAGTCAGCGTTTTCTGATAAGTCACCATATGATTTAGCAACTTTAACAGCTTCGTCTGTTGCTGGAATTTCTACTTCTACTAATTGTTTCTTTTCTGCGAGTAATTCTTCATAACCTTTGTGTGTTAAGAAAACTTTTTCCTGTTTTGCCATAGATTATTCTCCTTCAATTTTGAACGCCCTTAATTATATCATAATTTTGTTTAAATACTAGATATTTGATTAATTATTGTTTGTTTATTTCTCTTTTACTTCACTTTTAGTGAATACTTTATTCTCTTTGTGCACTTTTATCCATTCATTTAATGGTAATTGAGCAAGAACAACTGCACTAAAAATAATTATACAGCCAATTAATTCTGCAGTATGCATTTCTTGTTTTAATACAAAGACACCAAAGATTAATGAGAAGACACTTTCTAAGGACATAATTAATCCTGCGATAGTTTCTGGAATATATTTTTGAGTTACGTTTTGTAATGTATATCCTATTGCCGCGGAAATTACCCCAATATAGAATAAAGAAGGTGTCGCGTTTAATATCCCTTCCCAAGTAACTTGACCTTTATCCACAAATAGAGCAATTAAGCCAGAAATAATACTTGAATAGATTAATTGAACTAAGGATAAATCGACTGGATCTAGATGCTTTTCATTTACTAAATAATTAACACACATAATTTGAATAGCATAAGAAAATGCACTTCCAAATAAGATAGAATCAGACCATTCAAAAGATAGTCCTCCATCTGTACATAGCAAATAAACTCCACACATTGCAATCACTACTGCTAGATAAGTATTCCACGAACTATATTTCTTAAAGAAAAGGCTAATAATAGGAATAATTAAAATATAGGATGTAGTAATAAATCCAGTCTTTCCTACTGTATGATAGACAAGTCCATATTGTTGTAAAACACCACCCGCACATAGCATTAATCCACATATAAATCCACCAACAAGAAGATCTTTAGAAAAGAAATTATT
>DEWM01000002.1:10456-15213 GCA_002363635.1 Caryophanales bacterium UBA3210
AAGATGCAAATATTTGTTTTTTCATAAATAAAAATTGAATCCAACCTTATTCATTCTAGTAAGAATGAGAGTCAAATTCAATCTTTATATTAATTACTCTTCAATGTAGTCAAAACGTTTTGAATTCATTTGGATATTTAAATTACCATTGATTGCACGTAATTCATCAATTAATTCTTTTTGAGAAACTCCATTTTTAAGTTCAATTGTATAAGATAAAGTAAACATTGTACCTAAATCTGAAGTTCTAATTTTCTTTAAGAATACCTTATTTGTATATTTCTTAAATGTATCTACAAAGCATGTTTCATAATCAATATCTTCTGGAATAGTAACTTTTAATGAATATTGATTTCTTGAAACAAATGGGAAGTTGATAAATTTTAATACAACTAAGACAACGATTAATAGGGCAACAATAATTACTGCATATCCTACAAAGCCTAAACCTAATGCTGTACCTAAAGCAGTCATAAAGAATAAATAAGTTAATTCTTCTGAAGATCTAGGAGCACTTCTCCATCTAGTCATTGTGAAGATGCTTGCAACGGCTACCCCTGCTCTTAAAAGTTTAGCCTCTGTATCTGTCGCACTTAATACTCCAGTTAAATAGAAAGCAATTAACATAAGTGCAGTTGCAACAAATGGATAAATAACTAAAGTAATTGTATATTCTCTAGAATAGCCTTGTTCTTTCTTTAGTAATGCATAAACTACTGAGAAAACAAAACCTAAACCTAAAGAACTAAGTAATAAGACAATAATTTTCCAAGCTTCGATTGTCTCTAAAGATAAAATTGATCCAAACATATTATTACTCCTCTCCACATAATTTGCTATTTACGTAATAGTTCTTATATTCAGTACCATATTTTGAAAAAGATTTTGGTCTAATTGAACATTCATTAAGTGCTCGTGCTAGCCATAAAGGATAATTACTAACATATTTTATTTCTAAGATATATTTATCTTTATCAAGTAAATTATCCTCATAATCTACACATTCAAATGATGGATTATCTCTATTTGTATGAATGTTGTTATCAAAAGTAATTCTTAATTCACTATTAGTTTTATCAAATAACGCTAAGCGATCATAAGATAAATAAACTTTAGGAATTAATTTATATCTTTTTAATACCCAACCAATTTCTTTAACTGCTTGTTGTTCTTGAAATGAATTTCTAACAGGTTCAACATTATCATTTATAAATGAATCAAGTTCATCACCTGAAAGAGTTATTCTTCTTTTACCAACAACACCGTTATATTTCTTTTTAACTTCAAGGAAGTAATTATTCATTCCTGTATATTTTCTAACTCTAATCTTTTCTTTATATTCTGGACTTTGCAATGATTTACGAATCAATAAATCATCGGAGGTATCGTAATATACATTATGAATTGTATAAGTTTTTTCATTTTGACAATATGGATCAAAATCCATATGTGCAAGTAAAATACGTAACAAAGCATTCTTTTGCTCTTCAGTTACGATATACTTTTTTTCTACTCTACGGAATGATAAAAGTGCCATATTATTACCTCCTTTCGATGTTATAAAATATGTACAACTTAAAAATTATTTTTATTGGTTAAAAAATGTTTTTTAGGTCTAATAAATTACAAATTATGTAATCTGATACACCTTTTCCAAACTTGTTATCTTGGTATTTAGCAAAGCCATTTTTAAGCCAAACTGTTGTAAAACCTAATTCTTTACTTGGAACAATATCATTTTGAATAATATCACCAATCATTACTGATTCACTTGCCTTAGCATTAGCCATATTTAAAACTCTAATAAAGAATTCTTTATTAGGTTTATTTACGCCCATTTCAGCAGAAGAACCTACAACATCAAAATAATCTCTAATACCATATGATTTTAATCTATCTTCAGTACCTAGAGGTTGATTAGCGATAATTCCGAGTTTATATCCTTTATTCTTTAAATATTTTAAAATCTCTGGTGCTTCATCTAGTAAAACATCATATTCACTAGGCCAAGGAGCTTTTTTTAGTTTAAAATATTTTAAAGCTTCATCTTCTCCATTTAGGCCTAATTTTTCTAATTCCATACGCTTTTCTTTATATTGATCAAAGGTAATACTTGTTCCTTTAATCATATTTTTTGCGCGTTCATCATATGTTCTTTCTTCATTAACTAAAGTAGAACCAATGTCAAAAAATATCCATTTAATATTATTCATACAAATATAATAATGAATTATTTAGATTAAAAAAAGAGTTAACTTCAACTTCGAAAAGTTTAAAGTTAACTCTCTATCTTATATAGCTTCTTCTAATTCTTCATCTTTATTATCTACAAAGAACTTAATCATTGGTTTCTTTAATGCAAAATATAAAGGAATACCTACTCCATATATAGCAAGAGCTTCTCCTCCGCAGACAACCCCAAAAGTAAGCCAATATGCTCCAGGATTATTTTCAATAAATCCATAAATTAAAAATGTGACTGGGACTAAGAAAGCATTCGCAATTACTGCAACTAAACCAAATAATGGTAATCTAAAATAATCTTTCTTAAAGAATTTACCAACAAGTATAATCCATACTCCACCTAAAATAGTAGCGCTTGTTCCAATTACTGCGTCCCAAGGACCAATACCACCAAGTAATAAATTGAATAAGAAGCAACCAACAGAGCATCCAATTACTACTTCTGGAACAAATAATCCAAGTACTAATAAGCCTTCAGCAAGTCTAACGTTAACCATAAATCCAGATGCTAAAGGCCCTTCAATAGCACACATTGCGAAATATAATGCTCCAATGAGTGCACTTAGTGTCATTCTTTTAACAATACTTTTCTTCATATAAAAAATCTCCTTTGTGCCCAAATTGAAAACATAGGAGATTTATTATATAAAAATAAAAAATAGTCCTAGTTTTGTTTAAAGGAAGGATGGTTCATGAACTCCCTAGTCTTACGACTTTATATATCATAACTAATACATTATTATTTTTCAATAAATTTAAACTTGAACAGAAAAACTCCCTTCGCCAAAGCAAAGGGAGTTCTCCTGAAGTTTAAATGCCCATCAATCAAGCATTAGCACTTTGCTCCTATCGAAGTAAGTTGCTGGTGGATCATGAGGCTTGCCCCTCCCCACACTCTTAATGGTAGTTATATTATATAATAGATAAATCAAATAGCAAAGGATAAAAACATATTTAATCAATGTTTGTTAGACAAGAACAAATAATCTTTATTTCTCACGATATGGATTAACATGAATTTGACAGTGTTTAATATCTGGATAAGTAGCTTCTAAATAATCATGAATAGAATCCGCGATTAAATCAGATTCAATTAAAGTAAGATTCTTATCTAAACAAATATCTACATCAACATAAATCTTATTCGCGAATTGTCTAGTTTTTAAAGTTTGAATTTCTTTAACATCTTTAAACTCTTCAATAGATTTTTTAATTTTACTAACAATCTCATCTGGAGCAGCTTTATCTACTAATTGATTAACTGCTTCTTTTTCAATATCAAATGCAACTTTTAAAATAAATAAGCAAATAATTAAAGAAGCAATAGGGTCAAGTAAAGCAAAGTTTCCACCAATCATTAAACCAATTACACCAAAAGTAGAACCAATTGAAGATAATGAATCAGATAAATGATGGAAGGCATCTGCCTTTAATGAGCAAGAATTAAGTTTTTTTGCAATTCTATATGTATAAATGAACATAAAGCCTTTAATAAGAATAGAAAGAATTGCGCTAATTAAAGCAAGATACGCTAAATTACTAGGCTCAATCTTTTCTCCTTGAACAAAAGCAATAATTGTTTTTACTCCAGAATACCCAATACCTAAAGCAGTTATAGCAAGTAATATGCCTAAAAATATAGAAGCAATAGATTCAAATCTTTCATGACCATAAGGGTGGTCAACATCACTTTCTTTTGAAGCAATACGTGCACCAATCATCACAATGAAAGTAGTAAATACATCAGATAAAGAATGAACAGCATCAGAAATCATAGAAGAAGATGAAGCAAGTAAACCTGCCACAAATTTAAGTGCCGATAAAACAACATTCCAAACGATAGTTACTATCCCTACTTTATGAATAGTTTGTTCATACGATAATACTTTTTTCATAAATAAAAAACTCCTTTCCCTTCGCTAGAATAAGGAGTTCTATATATTATATTGATATATAAAACACCTATGAGATATATCCGTCCCACAGGTGTTATTATTTCCTGTTGCCGCTAGGCCCGACTGCATGAATAATCATCGTCTGATCAGATTGTAATGTAGCATATAGCATTGCAAAGAGATGCCATTATCATATTGTGAATTTTCTAACTTGTCAATATGGGCAAAAGATTATCTAAAAAGTTAGTTTTTGCTAATTATTGTCATAATTATATTATTAGCATTATAAATAAATATGTTATACCAAAAAGCATTGGAACTAAACCCCAACGTCTAATAAACTATTTCTTTGATTATTGCTACGAATTCTATCTGTAATATTATCAATTGCAATTACTAATGATAAATAGAACATATAATGTTCTTCATCATCAATATGAAGGACAAATGAGTCTCTTAATGAAATCATTCTAGATACATGGCCTACTTCTTTACCATTAAGAACAATATGATAATCAAAACCAAGAATATTACCAGTAATTTCCATATCACCGAATTCACATTTTACATAATATTTACTATGTAAGAAGTTAAAAATTCTTCTCTTAACAACCGCAA
>DEWM01000112.1 GCA_002363635.1 Caryophanales bacterium UBA3210
AGAAACAATTTCTGAAGGAATACGAGGAGTAGGTAGACCAGAATCAACTTCTGGGCAAATAGGGACAAATTCTACTACATCTAAGAGTTTTTTTACTTCTTCGTTTTCGTTGGAACGTCCATTCCATTTACATCTTTCACCAAGAAAGCATCTTGAAACTAAAATTTTAACCATACATTCCTCCTTTTTGTTATATTTTCTCACTAAATCAATTATTATAATATTGTATCACGAGTAAAGATAAAATGGAAAAGTTAGAAATTATCAATTTATATGGTAAAGATGTAGTAGTAAATGTAAGAATTGCTAAAGCTAGAACTTATAAAGTCAGTATTGCTTATGGTCATTTATATGTTACTAGAACAGAAAGATATTCTTTAAATGAGATTAGAGATTTTTTATTACGTCTATTAAATGAAAAGAAAGTTGAAAAACTTCATAGTGAATTATTTGTAACTGATTCTTATATTGATATTCTTGGACAACGTAAAAGACTTGTAAATTTATCTAAAGGACAAGTAAGAACATCTTCAGATGATTTTGTTGTTATTAACGATAAAGATTTAGAAAAGAAATTAAAATCTCTTACAAAAGATATTGTAACTAGTAGAGTAAGACACTTTGAACAGTTAATGAATATCCCTGAACATACTGTTAAAATTACTAATATGCGTGCAGCACTTGGTAAAAATTATTATTTAAAGAGATTAATTACTATTGATAAAAATGTTATTCATTTTTCTTTAGAAGAAATTGATGCATTAGTAATTCATGAACTAGCGCATTATTATCAACATAACCATTCAAAAGATTTTTATAACATTATTTTGACTTATTGCCCAAATTACAGGAAAATTATTAAAAAATTAATATATGGAGAAAGAGTATGATTAAAGAAATAACTTCAACATCAAATCCCTTAATTAAAGAACTTGCTTCTTTATCTACTAAAGAGAAAAAAGAAAGAAATCTAGTCGTTATTGAAGGTAATGACTTAGTTGAACTTGCTTATGAAAAATCTTGTTTAGATTATTTATTTGTCTTAGAAGAAAATAGTACTTATAAAGATATTGATCAATATATAACTAGTGAAGCAGTATTAAAGAAATTATCTTCAAATAAATCAGTTCCTCATATTATTGGAATTGCCCATATTCCTACAAAAAACACTGAAAAAGGTAATAAATTTATTTATTTAGATGGTGTTCAAGATCCTGGTAATGTTGGTACTATTTTAAGAACTGCTTTAGCCTTTGGATATGATGGAGTAGTATTATCTTCAGATTCAGCATCTTTATATAATGAAAAAACTATTCAATCTTCTAAAGGTGCAATATTTAAAATTCCTACTTATCAAAAATTATCTTTAGAAGAGCTTAAAAATGAAGGATATCAATTAATCGCGACTACATTACAAAAAGCTATTGATTATCGTGATGTTAAATTAAATGATAAATTCGTTATTATTGTAGGTAACGAAGGCCAAGGCATTAAAGAATCAACTTATGAAATAGCAGATGTTACTGTAAAAATCCCTATGGACAATATTGATTCGTTAAATGTCGGTGTTGCTGCTGCTATTTTACTTAACCATTATAGATTTTAATTATAAGAACTTGTAAAAAGCAGGTTCTTTTAGAGCAGGCTCCATATCAACGATTATGATTCGTTAGTGTGGAGCTTTTTTTTGCAAAATAATATGACAAATAATGTTACATGTTCAAGGCACACTTTCTTCAAAAATTATGAATGAATTAATATGTAATGTTTTATATAAATGTAGAGCAATAGAAACTTCCTACAGGAAAAGGGAGTGAACAAAGTCAAAAGTGGACATTTATATTGAATATTTAATTACGGATGGTATCTAAATTCGCTATTTGCTCCGCTATCTGCTATTCAATAGCAGTACATGGTGAAAATTATGCAAAAATATTGTTAAAATGTTTGATTTTCTCCAACAACTGCTATAAAATAATAGTAGAAGGTGAAAATAAATGATTTTGAGCACGAATGTTATCTTAGATCAACTAAAGAATTATGCCAACCCTTACGGAAAGATGGGCCGCCTTGTAAAGGAAGGAAAGCTTATACCTCTAACGAAGGGATTGTATGAGAACAACGCAAATGTGTCAGGGGTATTTTTGGCTAACGCAATCTACGGTCCATCCTATATTTCATTCAATTATGCTTTGGCATATTATGGGTTGATTCCTGAAGCGGTCTATGAGTTTACAAGCGCAACTACAGAAAAGAAAAAGAAGAAGTCGTTCAGCAACCGTTTTGGGACATTTTCTTATAGAGATGTACCTGTTGATGCGTACCCATATGGGGTCAACATCATTGAAGAAGGCGGTTATTCATTCATGATAGCCTCAAAAGAGAAGGCTCTTTGCGATAAGCTTTACGAGCTTCCTCCAGTAAAAAACCTAAAGGAACTTGAAGAATTATTGTTCAACGACATGAGAATTGATGAAACTGAATTCGATAGCCTCAATAGAGAGGACATTTATTTCATAGCGCCAAAATATCGTGTTAACAATCTAAAGCACCTAGTAAATTACCTAAGGAGAAGACACCATGAATAGCATAATCGATGAGATGTTGAAAAATTACCAAACGGAGACTTTGGACGAAAAGAAGAATGCTGTAAAAGAAATAATCCAGGAAGTAGTTCTGTGTGGGCTTGCGAGAGCAAAGTTTTTTGAAAAGGCAGCCTTTTATGGTGGAACCGCATTAAGGATTTTTTATGGCCTAGATAGATTCAGCGAGGATTTGGATTTCTCTCTTAAGAAACCCGATAATGATTTTGACCTTTCCTCTTACTTCCCAATTCTAGAGAAAGAGGTTAGGGCGTTTGGTTTGAATCTGAAGGTCGAGGAAAAGCAAAAGACAGCGGATTCGAACGTCAAATCAGCTTTCTTAAAAGGAAACACTAAAGAGCATTTGCTTCTATTCTACACCAATGATGATTTTTCATCAGGTGTCAATAGGGACGAGGTTTTAAGAATTAAATTCGAGGTAGATACCAATCCGCCTAGCGGGGCTGGATACGAATACAGGTATTCTCTTAAACCCGCTCCATATGAAGTGACGCTTTATGATTTGCCATCACTTTTTGCAGGGAAGGTGCATGCTGTCCTTTGTAGAGGCTGGAAGAATAGAATCAAGGGACGTGACCTATACGATTATGTTTTCTATTTGCAAAGAGGCGCGGCTTTAAACCTTGAAAACCTTAAGCAGAAGCTCATCCAATCAAACGCGTGGAAAGTGGAAGACGAATTAACTCTAGACAAAGTAAAGAAGATGCTTTGCGAGCGATTCGACGGGATTGATTTCGAAAAGGCAAAAGATGATGTCAAAGATTTCATAAAAGATAAATCAGTTTTGGACGTGTGGTCGGTTGACTTCTTCAAAGCCATCACAAAGCAAATATCACAATAAATGACACAATAAAACTAACAGAACTTAAGCAATTAGTATAAAGTGAAATAGAATAAGACCCTTATGTCACTAAAGAAAAAATGGGAAAAGTGTGGGCGGTCATCTATAACATTTCAAAGAGTTTTGGATAGTTTAAAAGAAAAAAGATGATTGAACGAAAAGGTTCTAATAAAACAGGCTATTAGGAAAAACAAAGTAAAAAATAGCAAACTCAAAAAAGGACTAGTTTTCAAAGCGTGAAGACTAGCCTTTTTAAATTTGTCATATAAAGTGCGCTCATTTGTTTACAGTTTTTATATTTTATATAAATAATTATTTTAATTAGTTAAAAAGTTTGAACTTTTTATATATTTAATATAAAATGTCCCTAGAAACGTAGGAAAGACAAAAGCCAAGGTGACATGCTTAGAGAGCTACTGAACTGGTGAAAAGTAGTCATGGTGAACTTGAAACTAATCCCTTTCTAGTTACTTTCTTGAACCAATAGTAGGGAAAGTCGGTTGTTACGTTATAACTTTCTTCGAGTGCCTCGTAAAAGAGGAACTAAGGTGGTACCACGTATTATGCGTCCTTAGGCTAAGGGCGTTTTTTTGTGCCCTAAAGGAGAAATTATGGAATTAAAGAAAACAGTATTTATGGGTAAGACAGCTTTCGAAATGAGAGGTAATCTTGCTCAAAGAGAACCAGTGATGTTAAAGTCCTGGCAAGACGAAGATCTTTATCATCAATTACAAGAAAAGAATAAAGATGCTAGAGAATACGTCTTACATGATGGCCCACCATACGCAAATGGTGATATGCACACAGGCCACATGCTTAACAGAATTTTAAAAGACGTTGTTTTAAGATATAAAGGAATGTCTGGTTTTAAGACACCTTTTTATCCAGGTTGGGATACTCATGGTCTTCCAATTGAAAACGCAGTTACAAAATCAGGCGTTAACAGAAAGACAACTCCACCAGTAGAATTTAGAAAGAAATGTGAAGAATATGCTTATAAGCAAGTCGATAGACAAAAAGCTCAAGTTCAAAGACTTGGTATTTTAGCAGACTTTGACAATAAGTACATGACTTTACAACATTCTTTTGAAAGAGATGAAATCGAAGTCTTCAAACAGATGGCATTAAAAGGTTTAATTTACAAAGGATTAAAACCAGTTTATTGGTCACCATCATCAGAATCAGCATTAGCAGAAGCTGAAATTGAATACTACGATGTTGAAGCAAAGACTATCTATGTTAAGTTCCGCGTTAAAGATGGTAAAGGTTTATTAACAAGCGATGACTATTTTGTAATTTGGACAACTACACCTTGGACAATTCCAGCAGATACAGCAGTATGTTTAAACCCATTATATGAATATGGCTTATTCAAAACAAATAAAGGTAATTTAGTCTTCTTAGCATCAATGGTTGATTCATTAAAAGAAATTTTAGGATTAACAGAATGTGAACTTGTTAAGACATTTAAAGGTCAAGACCTTGAAATGATTACTTGTGTCCATCCTTTATATGATGATAGAGAATCACTTGTTATTGTCGGTAGCCACGTTACTGATGATTCAGGTACAGGTTGTGTTCATACAGCAGGCGGACACGGTGTTGATGACTTCAATGCATGTGCTAAATACGGAATCCCTCCATATTGTCCAGTTGATGAACATGGTTTCATGGATGAAACAACAGGCGAAAGACTTGCTGGTAAATTCTATGAAGACGCTAATGAAGAAGTCGTTAAATGGTTAGATGAAAAAGGCATCTTACTCCATATGGAAAAGATCGTTCACTCATATCCACACGATTGGAGAACTAAAAAACCAGTTATCTTTAGAGCAACACCACAATGGTTCTGTTCAATTGATAAGATTAGAGATGATATCTTAAAAGCAATCGACGAAGTAAATTGGACTCCTTCATGGGGTAAATTAAGAATGCACAACATGATCAAAGATCGTGCTGACTGGTGTATTTCTAGACAAAGACTTTGGGGCGTACCTCTTCCAATTATCTATAACGAAGATGGTTCTGCAATTATGGAAGAAGAAGTCTTTAACCACATTGAAGATTTAGTAGAAGAATATGGTTCAAACGTTTGGTTTGAAAGAGAAGCAAAAGATTTATTACCAGAAGGTTATACTAACCCACATTCACCAAATGGTAACTTTAGAAAAGAAACAGACATCATGGATGTTTGGTTTGACTCAGGTTCATCATTTATGACTGAAAGAAGAAGAGGTTACTCCTTCCCAACAGATTTATACTTAGAAGGTTCTGACCAATACAGAGGTTGGTTCAACTCATCACTTATTATTTCAGTTGCTACAACTGGTAAAGCTCCATATAAGAACGTATTATCACATGGTTTCATCTTAGATGAAAAAGGTCAAAAGATGTCAAAATCTTTAGGCAATGGTGTTGATCCACAGAAGATTATCAATGTTTATGGCGCTGATGTCCTTAGATTATGGTGCGCTACAGTTGATTACCAAGCAGACGTTAGAATTGGTGATGAACTTGTAAGAAAAGTTTCTGAAACATATAGAAAGATTAGAAACTACTTCAAATTCATGCTTGCAAACTTATCTGATTCAGATGAAACATTATTCAACCCTGAAAAAGATTCAGTTAAGAAGTTTAGCAAATTATCAACTTATATGCTTGCAGAACTTGAAGAAGTTAAGAATAAAGTCTTAGATTACTATGACAATTACGATTTCCCTAATGCAATGTCTACATTAAATAACTTCTTAGCAGGTGATTGTTCTTCATTATATTTCTCAGTTGCTAAAGACGTTCTTTACTGTGATGCTATGAAATCTGAAATTAGAAAAGAATATCAAACAGTTATCTATAGAATCACTGAAACATTAATGAAATTATTCGCTCCAGTCCTTTGCTACACAATGGATGAAGCTTACCAAGCACTTCCTTACCATAAGGCAACAAGAATTGTTCTTGATGATATGCCAGTAAGAACTCACGAATTTGATGAATCAGTCTTAAAAGAATTTGATTCATTCAAGTTAGTTAGAGATGAAGTTATGAAAGCTTTAGAAGAAGCTAGAGCAAATGAAGTTATCAAGTCTTCTCAAGAAGCAGCAGTTAAATTAAATATCAAAGATGAAGCAGCAAAAGCTTTATACAAGTCATTCACTAAAGAAGAACTTAACTTATACTTCATTGTTTCAAGTGTTGACTTAGTCGACGAAAAGTTAGAAAAAGATTATAATTTAACTACAGTCAGTGTATCTCACCACCAGGGTGAAAAATGTGAAAGATGCTGGAACTACTTTGATGAATTATTCGAAGTTGAAGGCTCACATGTTTGCCCACGTTGTAAAAAGGTTATTGCATAATGAAAGAAAAATTACTCAAAGTTCATAATTGGTGTTTATCTCATTACGTATATTATTTCTTAGGAATGAGCGGACTATTTTTAGTCGATATTGTTTCTAAAAAAGTGATTGAAGCCATTTTACTTGAGCAACCAGGTCATTATATTACAGTTATTCCAGGAGTAGGGGACAGAGGCTTCTTTGCCTTGTCCTTACTCTATAACACTGGAGCATTTGGAGGAATGCTTGGAGGAACTTTAGCAGGCAGAATTGTTTTAGTTTCTATTTCTTTAATTGCAACAGTAGTTATGTGCTGGGCTTTTGTTAAATATTTTAAGAATATGAACAAGGCTATGTTAATTGGGGTAATTTTATGTATTCCAGGTACATTTGGAAACTTCATTGATAGATTCTTAATGGTATGTGGATTACAAGAAGGTGTAATTGATTTCTTATGGTTCGATTTAGGATTTAATTTAGGTCCTATCAACTTCCATCCTTGGAATATCTTTAACATCGCAGATGCTTATTTAGTAGTAGGTATTATCGTCTTTTTAGTAGGTATGATAGTTAGTGATGTTAAAGCAGGTAAAAAAGAAAAAGTAGAAGAAGACAAAATTGCTCAAAATAAATTAGAACAAGATTATTTAAATGCTTTAAAAAAAGCTCAAGAAGAACAGAAAGAGAAGAAAGATGAATAAAGTTATTATTGACGAAAACTATTCTAGTGAAAGACTTGATGCTTTCTTAACAAAAATCCTTGAAGGTAAGACTAGATCTTACTGTCAAAAGATGATTGAAGAAGAAAGAGTTTTAGTCAATTCAAAAATCGTTACAAAGTCTTCTTTAAAATTAAAAGAAGGTGATGTAGTCGAATATGACTTACTTATCGATAAACCTCTAGAAATCGTTAAAAAAGACATTAAACTTGATGTTTTATATGAAGATGAAGATTTACTGGTCATTAATAAACCAAGGGGAATGGTAGTTCATCCTTCTAATGGTCATTATGATGGAGACACATTAGTAAATGCTTTATTATATTCAGTTAAGGATTTATCTTCAATTAACGGTGTAGTTAGACCAGGTATTGTTCATAGAATTGATAAAGATACTTCTGGTTTACTTGTAGTTGCAAAAAATAATGAGGCTCACTTATTTTTATCAGAACAATTAAAAGACCATTCAATGTATAGAGAATATATGGCAATTACTGAAGGAGTCATCTCTAATACTGATTTAAAGATTATTGCACCAATTGGAAAAGATCCAAACAATAGATTGAAAAGATGTGTAGATGTCTTTAATGGTAAAGATGCTGTCACATATGTTCATGTCATTGAAAGATTTAAATCTCACACATTAGTTTCATGTAAACTTGAAACTGGTAGAACTCATCAAATTAGAGTCCATATGAAACATATTGGCTTCCCACTTGTTGGAGATCCAGTATATGGAAGAAGACATCAAACTATTCCTTGTGAAGGTCAGATGTTACATGCTTACAAGATTACTTTTAAGCATCCTAGAACAAAAGAAATGATGACATTTACTTGTGAACCTGATGCAGAATTTAAAAGAGTTCTTGATATTATTAGAGAGGAAAAATAAATATGTCAGATGATATCAAAAAAACTCAAGAAAATGATAAAATTGAGGAAATTGAATTAACTGAAGAAGAAAAGCAAATTATTGAGGAAAATAAGAAAACACTTAAAGATTATAAAGAAGATTTCTTAATGTCTCTTGGCTCAAATATTGCTGCATTATTTGCGTTTGTAATGTTTATTGTTATCTTAATAAAAGATGGAAAAGGACTTATCGCTGTTCCTGTCATGATGGGAGGCTTGTCCATCGGTTCAGTTTTATTAAGAGATTTTATTAAATATAAAAAAGCAGTTTTTATGATTTCTGCAGTATTATGTTATTTATTAGCTATAGCGGGATTAATTGGATTTATCATTTTAGATATTAAAATTTAAGCTTTATATTTATATAGAAATTAAACACTTTGTCGGAAAAACGACAAGGTGTTTTTGTTCGCTTATTATTTTCAACACAAATTTAAAAAATGTTGGATTTTTTTTATTTAATTTCATAAAAATGTTTAAAAATTTTAACTACAATACTATAGTATTGTTAGAAAAAAAGAGAGGGGAGCTATGAAGTATAAAAAACTTATTGCTTTAGGGGTAGCAGATTTAGGTTTAGTAGGTTTTAGTACCTATACTTTTACTTTGGCAGAAAAAGCTGCTCATAAGATAGATGCGACAAACGCAGCGTTCGATACTTCAACTTTAACAAAAACTAAAGCTATACCTAATGATGGATCTAATCCATCTTCTTGGTCAGTTCTTGAAAACTTACAGTACGCTTCATATTATCTAGATACAAATAGAGGATGGAAGGCTGTAACTACTGGTAATGTATCTTCTAATGCTGGTGTTAATGTTACTCAAGGTGTTAAAAATATTAGAATTGTTGAAAATGATTATATGTTTCAACAAGCAATTTCCTATTCTAATATGGTAAGCGTTGCTTCACAAAAATTTTATAATGGTCAAAAAGCTTTTATTCGTAATGGCTCATGTTCTTCATTAGATGACGCTACTTTTGGAGATCAAGTAAGTACTGTTGAATATAGTTATATTTATCAAAAATATGGTTTCTTACCTAATCAACTTAATTCTTACTATTATGGTGAAGAATCTATTTTAGATACTTCTAAAGTAACTCTTCAACCTGATGGAAACTATTTAATCTCTGTTGATTTAGACCTTGATTATGGTCCTATCAACTCTAGAAGAGAAGTTGTTACTAATGGTGGAGCGGAAGGTTTCCCAACATATTCATTAGTACATGCAGATATTACGATTACTCCTGAATGGAAAGTTCTTCAAATTGATACTCATGATAAATATGTCTTAAATAAAAACATTGGACTAGGAGTTATTGCCGCTAGTTGTGATTCATATTTAACTGAAACATTTGAATATGGAGCAAGTATTGATTTAGACACAGTCAATTTCTTTAAATCTCACTTTAATGATGTAGCAAGTGATGTTGTCATTGAAAATAAAGAAAAGACTGCTTTAGATTATTTACAAAACATGACTAATTTAGTTTCTAAAGATACTATTTTAGATGTCAAAGTTGATGGGGATAAGAATTATTTAAATGGTCAACTTGAATTTGATTTAATGAACAAAGGTTTAGTTCAATTAAATCTTGATGAAAAATATTTTATTCGTTATTACAACAATAGATTAAAGACTTCTTTAAATGGTCTTAATCTATCTTTTGATGAACAATTTATTACTCATTTACTTACTTTACTTCCAGAAGGCGGTTCTTCTCAAGAACTAGATTTAGCGTCTATTGATGTATCTAAATATGTTGGAGAAGATTTTAATGTCCAAGAAATGATTGACCAATTGATGTCGTCATTTAAATTACGTTATGAAGATAATACTGCTCTTGTTAATTTAGGTGTAGATTATCATGGCATCTATTTAAATGGTGATATTAAGTTTGATAAAGAATCAATGGACTTAATTGATATTAAGGCTCAACTAGGTTATAACGATGTACTTGTAGATTTATCTTTAGCATCATCTCCTAAATTTAATGGAGATAAATTTAGTTCGGATAAAATCAATTACCACGAAATGAAAAATGCTATGTGGGTAATTGATTCAGTTAAAGATATTGTAGGATATGAAGGTTATGAAATTGATACTTCATATACTTACAAAGATTTAGATTTTAAGATTGTAGGTCAAGTTACTAAAAACCTTGATGTCAATTTTGATATAAATTTCGCGCGAACTAATAAACCAAATGATAAAAAGAAATTATCTTTTGTTAAGAAAGGTAAAGTATATTATTTAGGTTATGGTAATTTAAAAGTTCAGGCAAATGAAGATAATCTTGTTTCAGTCTTAAAAGATTTATTAAGTGTCTATCAAGATTCTACTGAAATTAATCCTATTGACTCGTCTACTATTATTGAAGGAATTGATCATGCTTTTGAGATGGTCGATACACTTGAAGTAGATGAAAAAGGTAAAGTTAAATTTTCAGTAACTGATGATAATAAGAATAACTATACAGTTTATGTCGATAGAGATGAAAATAATAATTTAGTTACTTCTTTAGAAAATCCTGGAGTAAGCTTACTCGTTAAAGAATTTGATGGAGAAATTAATTTAGATTTAGATGAAACTAAAGTTCTTGATGAAGATGATTTATCTAAAGTTGCCTCTTTAGGACTTGATTTACGTTCATCATTAAATGAAAAAGTCTTATCAAGTGAAATTAATTTATCTATTAATGAAGAAAAGATTAAGACAGACATTATTGGTAATATCAAATTCGATAATGAAAAATATCTAATCCAATTAAACGCAAATAAGGATTTAGATTTAAGTCTTACTATCTATGGGGATGGTAAATATGCTTATGTTACTTGTATATATAATCAAGTTGATATCAATTTTAAATTAGAACAAGATGACGCGATTTCTTTATATCATTCTACATATGAAGTTCTTAACCAATATTATGGAGAAGAATTAACTTCTAAAATTGATGAAATTAAGAACTTAATGACTAATTCTCAAAATAATTTAACTGTCGAATCTTTTGCAAATTTCATTTATTACTTAATTGATTCAAATATCGAGTATGATGTAAGTATTTCTGAACAAGATGATGTTTTAGTCTTTGATTATAATGGAGAATATGGTTTAGGCCAGGCTACATTTAAAGAAGATAAAAAGACTAATAATTACATTATTACTGGTAGTTATGAAGATAAATTTAATGGTAAATTAATTATTAATCATGAAAAACTTGATTATGTTCTTGATGAAAATATTTATTTTACTCCTCTTAACAATGTTAAGAATGCTTCTTGGGCAGTTGAAGCAGTTCATGATATTTCATCTTTCAAAGGATATTCTTTAGTAGGTGATACTTCATATAAAGACATTAATTTTAATTTAGAGTTCTTGTATGACTATAAAAAGAATATTAAGACAACAATTAATATTGCATATGAAGGTTATAATCACGATTTAATCATTACTAAAATTGATAATTCATATTATCTAGAATTAGGAAATATTAAATTAACATGTAATCAAGATTCTTTAGATAAATATCTAGAGAAGATTATGGAATTATCTTCAAAAGAAGAAAATTTATCTAAAGTAGATCAAGATAAATTAATTAGTTCAACAAAAGAGATTATTTCTCAGCATACACTTTTAGTAGAATCACTTTCTTTTGATAAAGAAAATCCTCAGTTTGTCACTACTATTGTTTTAGATAAGAAACCTTATTTATTATCTTTAGGAGGAGAGAACGGATTATATGAAATTTCTTGTAAAGAAGATTCTTCATATTTAGCAGCGTTAACGCTCAGTGAATATACAAATGAAGTTACTTTAAATGAAAATAATTATTTATCTATAGAAGAAGTAGAAGTTTTAATTTCATATTTAACAAACATCTATGATGAAGGTAAAGATAAAGTATTTAGTATTGATTTAAATGCAGATTTAGATATTGAAGGAATTAAATTATCTTTAAACGGACAAGTTAATTTAAATAATTCTGTCGTGTCTTCCGCGTTTGTAGTATCTTACAAAGACCATGATGTAAAAGTTAATGCATATGCTTTAGATGATGCTTCTTATTTAGACGTAGAATATGAAGGCCTTTCATATGGCTTTAAAGTTTCAAAAACAGAAATTGATTCATTAATTAAAGAAGGAACATCTATTGCATTAGATTTAATTGATGAACAAAAAGCAAAAGAAATTAATTTTGAAGAAATTGAAAACATCATTAAGAAGATTTTAAAGACATCTTATGAAGATGAAGTAAGAATTGAAAAAGAAAATGATAAATTTAATTTTATTTATTTAGATAATGTCATTTCTTTATCTGATAAGACTGTTGAAGGTAAAGTACTTGGTAATACCTTTGTAGCCTCTATAAGTGAATTAAAAGATGTCTCATTTAATCCAAATGATAAAATTTATTATGCTCCTATTAATGGTCTAACTAACGTTAAAGGTTATTTAGATTATTATAAAGAAATTAAAGAATACAAAGGATATTCTTTAGTAGGACAAGTATCTTATTTAGATTACACATTTAATGTTGAATCTCATATTGATTCTTCATTAAATGAAAAGACAATCTTAACTATTACATATTTAGATAAAGACCATATTATATATATCGATTACATTGATGAAAAAGCATATATCACATTTGGAGAAATTTCTTTATCATGTAGTAAAGATAAAGCTTCTTCTTATATCCTTGAATTAATTTCCTTAATTCCAGAAGATAAAGCAAATTCATTAGAAGTAAAAGAAGTAGTTAAAGAATTCTTAGATAACCATAATGATTTATTAAAATCAATTGCATTAAATGAAAATGGCATTAAGTTAACAGGTAAATATGCTGAAAATGAATATGTCTTAGATTTAGTTAAGGTAGAAGACGGATTTAAATTCTTATCATCAAATGATAAATATGAAGTTAATTTAACTTTAACTAATGAAGATGTTTCTTTAGTAAGAAGAGAAGAAAATTATTTTGATGAAGATGATATTGATCAATTAATTTCATATGTCAAAGACATTTATTCAAGTGTCAAAGATATGAATTTCTCAGCGTTAGTAAATTTAAGTGCGAAAATCGACGATGTTCCTTGTGTCTTAGAATCTAGAATTTCTGCATTAAATAATGAATATAAAGTTGATTTACTAACTAAAGCTTCTTTAAAAGATGGAGAAGAATTAGTTAAGGCAGTTATTAACGTTTATAAGACTTCTTCTTATTTAACTTTATATTATGATAATCATGTTTATGGATTTAAATTTGATACAACAGACTTTGAAACTCTAATTAAGAATTACAAAGCTATTTATAAAGAGATTACAAATAAAGAATTAGAATTTAATTCATCTGATTTAGATGTAATTACATATTTAAATAAATTCTTAAGTAATTCATATGAAAATGATGCTTCAATTGATTTAAATAACGATAAATTAACGGTGTCTTATAAAGAAGATGTCATTTCTTTATCTAAAGTTAATGATAATTATCTTTTAGATGCAGATATTGAAGGTTATAAGGTTAATATTCTTTTAGATAATATCGATGTTGATTTTACTGTTGATAGCAATGTTAAATATGTTGAAGTAGACGGACTAGATAACGCATTATCTTATATTGATTATGTAAAAGATATTATTAATTATAAAGGTTATGAACTAGTCGGTTCAGCGTCTTATAAAGGACTTAATTTAGATTATAGAGTAGATATTGATTCTTCATTTAACGTTAATACAAATATTGTATTAAGAAATCCTAATGAAAGAATTAATATCAACATCGAATATTTTGAAAATGTAGTCTATTTAGAAGTTGGAAATATTAATGTAAGTTGCTCTAAAGATGATTTATTAGAAGTCCTTGCAAAGACATTAAAATTATTTAATATCGAACTTAAAGGTTTCTCTATAAAAGAGACTTTAAACATTGTCGAAAATCTCAATGTTAAATTAGATTCATTCAAAGTTAATGAAAATGATTTAATGTTATCTCTTCTTTATAATGAAAAGGTTTTTAACGGTCAAATCACATTTGAAAATGATTGTATTAATGTAACTACAGATGCTTTAGATACATTTAGTTTAAAGATTAATGAATTTAAAGAAGATCTAAAACATGAAAGTACAAAAGTCTACTTATCATATGATGATATTTCAGAATTATATGACTTAGGTAAAGAAGTTTATGATTTATATCAGTCAAAAGCTTTAGGTCTACATGTAAGTGCAGTTGATAAAACTAATCAATATTTCTCATCATTAACAGGTGATATTACGTTAAATTCACTTGATGCAATGAAGTTTGATATTAAGTTAGAAGGTAACTATAACATCACATTAAACGCAACTGTTATCGATAATAAAGCTTATGTTAAGGCTCAATATATTTCTAAAGGACAAGTAAATGAAGCTGGAGTTAAATTAGGCGATAACATTTATGAACTTGATTTTGCCTTTACTTATACATCATTTAAAGAAACAGTTCTTAAATCAGTTGGTATTTTAAATACTGCATATGATTTAGGCATTGATATATCTTCATTTGATTCATCTTCCTTAATGGACAAACTTACTGAAGATAAGATTATTGAATATATTAATTTAGGATTAGATGGAGATTATTTATCTAAGTTCTTCATTAATATCAATAACCATGTAACTGAAGTTAAGTACGATACATATTCATTCTTCATTAAGAAAAATGATGATAATAACTTAGTTATTAGTACTGATATTGATTCTTATTCAGTAAGTGTAGAAGTTCTTAAAGATACTAAAGTAGTAGAAGTTGATACTGATACTAAATATGTCGATGTTGATGTAGAAAAAGAATTCTCATACATCACAAAATATGCTTTAGATATTGCTTCATACCAAGGCTATAATATCCACGCTGATTTTGATTATAAGAATGTTAATTACGATCTTGATTTAGCTATTGATGATGATTTCTCATTATATGCAGATGTAGTTATTACTATAACTAACGACGAAAAGAAAGAACCTCATCACATTAAAGTATTCTTTAAAGATGATATTATCTCACTCATTTATGGAGGAGTTTCTTGCCAGATTGATAAAGATAATATTAAAGGCTTAATTAAAGATATTTCTGGTTTACTTGCATTAGATTCTACAAGTGAAGAAAGTGTAAATGATGTAGTAACTTATATTACTGATTATGTCACTGCGCTTAAGTTTAAAGATGAACAAGTAATAGGCGCAGATTTACATCTACTTGGTTCTTCTTATAAGATTAATTTAAAACTTGCAGAAGATGAAGGTATTAATAAAGGCTATAAATTCATTATTAATGATTCTCTTAATACTATTGAAGTTAATGGCTTAATTACTGAAAACAAAGATAAAGTAGTCGTAGAAGAAGCTTCTTACTTAGATGAAAAGGCAATTAATGAAATCATTAAACTTGCAAATGAAGCTAAGAAGATATACTCCAATAAGCAGTTCTACGTTGAAGGTAATCTTGATTTAGATATAGATAAATCTACTTCATATCATATCAACGCTCAAGTTAGAGGTGATTTCGTAGATCATACAAAACAAGTTTATGATTTACATGCTGAAGTTACTGATAATAATAAGCGTGGTGCAAACGTCATTTATGGAGATTTCCATTTTGAAAATGATATGGTCTATGTAAACGCTAAATACGGTGAATACATGGATATTAAAGTCAAGTTTGCACGTACTGATGTCTATAAAGCAGTTAATACATTACTTGATAAACTTGAAGCTTCCCCATTTGCGGATGGTAATTATGTAATGAACCAAGATGTAATGGACTTAATCAATAAAATTTTGACTAGACTTGATCCAGCATCTCAAGTTGATGATCCAATTGGTAATATTACTAAACCAAAAGCAAATTCAGTTGGAGAAATCTTTGATTATATTGAGAAAATTGTTTCATTAGACATTGAACATTTACTCGGATTAACTTTTGAGAATAACAAAATTAAGATTAATTATGGTAATCCATCATTTGTAAATGCTCAAATTACTCATGATGATGAAGGTCATATTACAGTTGCTGGTAATGGTTCATATGACAATATGACAATTAGAAATGGCAACTTAAAAGTCTTAGATTATGTCAAACGTTCATTTAAAGATGAAGGTTATACATATATGGAAGATGTTGTCCCACTTGCTGCAGGTGTTATGAATACAATTAACACTAGAAAATATGATGGCGGAGGTACAATTAATGCATCAATATTTGTTATTAATGTTGAAGCAAAAATTGAAGCTCTTAAGATGGAAGTTGATGAACATGGTAATCCATATGGATATATTAAATTAAAGATTCCAAATATTTATAAGATTACTAAAGGCACTGGTATATTTTCTAAAGAAGTTAAATCAGATATTCATCCTATTATCTTCTTTGATAAAGATGGAAAGGTATATATAAGTAGAACATTAAATTACAAAAAGAATGTGCCTACAACTGAATACATCCATTATGATTCTATGAAAGAATTTGGAGATGATCTAATTAATGCAATTGTTTGGATGGGTTATTTCAATGAAGATGTCTTGAATTTACTTATGGATAGTAAGTCAACTCAACAAGAAGCAAATATCCTTAAATCTTATACTCATAACGGCAATTCATACACATTGGGACTTGGCATGGAATGCTTGACTGATAAAGTAAGCTCTGCAAATATTACATTCAATTTAGTAGATAAAGAAGTTTCTACTAGTGAAGGAACAAAGACAGAAAAATTCCTTAACAGTGTAAGCGGAAAGGCTAAAGTATATGTTGATTTAACATTCAATTTAGCGTTAAATTCTATTGGAACAGTTGACTATACAGGTATGCCTACTCCTGAATCAATGAGAAATAATAATAAATTATAATTTATTTATTCTAGTAAAAAGAAAAAGCATAGTTGATTTAATTAATTCAATTATGCTTTTTTAAACTTATAAATTCTTATAATTAACGAAATTGATTTTGATATAGTCTTTTAATTTATCTTTACCAATTTTGCGCGAAATAATTTTGGCGACTTCATCAACTTTAAGTGACGCTCCTAGAGGAATAGTAACGCCCAACGCTGCACTCATTGCATCTATTTCATCTAAAAATATTGATCTAGCAATAATTGATGAAACCGCAACAGAAGGGTAATATGTTTCGCCTTTAGTTTTAAAGGTAATATTAGTATTTACAATTTGTTTTTGATTTTGTAAATATGAATAATATTTATCGACATCACAGAATTGATCAACAAAGCAAGGTTCATTTCCAACTTTGTTTCTTACTTTAAGTAAAGCGTTGTTATGTAATAATGCTTTAATTGAATTCATTGTTTGACCTAATTCAATTTGTTCATTATATTTTGTATTTGGACATACTTGTTTAATATAGATAACTTCTTCCATTAATTTTGGCGCGATTTCTTTTATTTTTTTATCAGTCAATCTTTTAGAGTCATCTACTCCAAGTCTTCTTAAATAATCTAGTTGAGAAGCTTTTACATAGGAAGCAACAACTACTACTGGGCCAAAGAAATCTCCAGTACCTACTTCATCACTTCCGATTTGATCATCTAAATATAACCATTCTGCTTTTAGTTTATGCTTAGATACATTTAACGAGGCATTTTCATCCCAAATATGAGATTCATTTAATGCGGAAGGACCATTAAAAAGGGCCTTTAGGCCTTTAGAAGATGAATAGATAGTAATTACTACATCATCTATAGTTTTTGCTTGCCAAAGAATGTAATTTTCAGGTTTAGAAGATCCTTCTATCTTTGAAGAAGCATAGAATTCATCCATTTTCTTTAATGTCTCATTAGTAATTTTTAATGTAACTGATGCCATAACTAACCTCAAATATAAGTATATCAAAAAATAAATATATATAAATATATTTTTCTTTGCTAAAATAGTAACGGTAAAAGATTATGAAAAATATTTATAGCACATTAGAATTTGATATCGTTAAAAAGCAAATAGAACAATACGCGAAAACTGAAAGAGCATTACGTCTTATTCGTGAACTTCAAATGTTTGACGATGAAGAAGAATTAAAAGATGAACTAGGTTACCTAGATGAAATGATCTCTTATACAGTTAAATATCGCGCTTTATCTATTTACCCACATAATGATATCTACGTACAAATTAAAGGTTTAGAAAAAGATTCAATTGGTTCAATTGAACTCTTTTACCAAGTCTCATCTTTACTTGGTAATATTGAAGAAATTAAAGAAGCTTCACCTAAAGATGATAAATATCCTCGTATTATGGCACTTATTTCTTCTATGGTCGAAATTCCTTCTTTAAAAAATCAAATTGATAGAATTATTACTCCTTCTTTAGAAGTAAGTGATAATGCATCAAGCACTTTAAGAACTATTAGAAACCAAATTAGAAATGAACAGAATTCTCAAAGTAAGATTATTGGTTCTTTATTATCTAGATATAAAGATGTCTTAAATTCTGATAAATATACTTTTAGAGATGAAGCATATGTTCTTCCAGTTAAGGCTACCAATAAGAATTCAGTCTCAGGTATTGTTGTTGATGAATCTGATTCAGGCCTTACTGTCTTTATTGAACCTACAGAAATCCTTGAATCAAATTCAAAGATTGCGCGTTTAAAAGAAAAAGAATTTGAAGAAATTCAAAAGATTTTAGCAGAATTATCTAGTTATACTATTCGTTATTCAACAGAAATTTTACTTGATTTAGATTTAATTTCTAAAATAGATTTCTTACTTGCAAAAGCTCATTATGCTCTTGAAATTAATGGTGAAGTTGCTTCTTTAACTGATGAAAGAAAGATTATGTTAAAGAATGCTAGACACCCTTTAATTGATAAAAAGAAAGTGGTTGCAAACTCCTTCTTCCTTGATAAAGAGAAGATTATGGTTATTTCTGGTCCTAATGCAGGTGGTAAGACAGTTGCGTTAAAAGTTATTGGCTTACTTGTTTTAATGAACCAGTGTGGACTTGCTCTTCCTACTAGTGAAAAAGCAACATTATGTTATTTTGATAATATTTATGTTGATATGGGTGATAACCAATCATTACTTGATAACTTATCTACTTTCTCAGGCCACATTAAGAATTTAACTGAAATTATTGATTCGATTACTGATAAATCATTAGTAATTCTTGATGAACTTGGAACTGGTACTTCTCCTTTAGAAGGTGAAGCTCTAGGGGTAGGGGTTATTGAACATTTACATGAGCTAGGATGTTTTGGTATTTTTACTTCTCACTATGAAGGGTTAAAGAATTTCGCTCTTGAACATGATTATATTCTTAATGCTTCTATGGCCTTTGATGAAGAAAATATTTCTCCTACATACCATTTAAGACTTGGAGTAGCAGGTAAATCATATGGTATTGCCCTTGCAACTCGTATGAATTTAAATCATGATGTTTTATCTAAAGCTCAAGTATATTTAGATGAAAAAGTAAAGACTGATAAAGATATTACTTTACAAGCTCTTAACCAAAAGTTAGAAGAAAACGAAGGTATTCGTTATGAACTTCAAAAAGCTCAAGAAGAAATTGAAAAACAAAAACATCATTTAGATAATGAAATTGAAAAATATAAACGTCTTGAAAATAAGATCTTCTTAGATTCAGAAAAGAAGAAGGATGAATTAATTAAGGATGCTAAAGAACAAATTGATGCGATTGTTGAAGAGATGAAGCAAAAAGAAAACTTCAAATTACATGAAGTTATCGGCGCTAAAAAGAAACTTGATGATTTATCTTCTAAGGAAGAAGATGAAGAAGAAGCAACAATTACTATTAATGTCGGTGATAATGTAAGAATGATTGATTCAGATATTTCTGGTAAGGTCATTAAGTTAAAAGGTGAAAATGTCACTTTACTTACTGATAGAGGAATGAACTTAAATGTTAAATTAAATCAATTACAACATTATGTACCTAAGGCTAAAAAGAAACAAAATATGTTTGTTTCTGGATTTAGAACCATGAAGAGCGTACCTCTTGAATGTAATATTGTTGGAGAATATGTTGAAGAAGGTATTCAAATCGTTGATAAATATCTTGATGACTGTGTTTCAGTTCATTATAAAGAATGCCGTATTATTCACGGACATGGTACTGGTAAATTAAGAGAAGCAGTCCATAAATATTTAGATACTCGTAAAGATATTAAATCATATCGTTTAGGCGGTATGGGAGAAGGTGGAGTAGGGGCAACAGTTGTTTACTTCAAATAAGGATAAAAATGATAAATACAGAGATTGTTAGAGCCAAAATTGAACTCTTAAGTACTAAACCTGGTGTTTATCTTATGAAAAATAGTGAAGGTACTATTATTTATGTAGGTAAAGCTAAGTCATTAGTTAAGAGAGTAAAACAATACTTTACTCGTCCTCAAGAGGGTAAAGTTTTAAGAATGGTTCGAGAAATCGCTGACTTCGATACTATTGAAACTACTTCTGAAAAAGAAGCATTGTTACTGGAAATTAATTTAATTAGACAACATTATCCTAAATTTAATATTTTACTTAAAGATGGTAAATCTTATCCTTTTATCGCACTAAAAAGAAAAGATGATCCATATTTAAAAATTGCTTATAAAGATAATGATAAGAATTTTAAATATTTTGGTCCTTATCCTTCTTCTAAAGCAGTTTATTCTACTATCGATTTACTTAATAAATTATATCCATTAAGAAAATGTCGTACTTTAAAAAAAGAACCTTGTATGTATTATCATCTTGGTCAATGTCTTGCTCCTTGCATTCATAAAATTTCAAAAGAAGAATATGAGCCTTTAATTAATGAAATTACTTCTTTCTTAAATGGAGATAATTCAAGAATTAAAGCAAGTACTGAAGCAAAGATGAAAGAAGCTTCTGAAAATTTAGAATTTGAAAAAGCCTTAGAATATAAAAATATCATTGATGGTATTAATGAAATTAATAAAAAACAGGCTATCATGATGGAAGATAAGACGGATAGAGATGTTATTGCAACTTCTACTAGAGATAACTATATGTCTATTTGTATTGTCACTTATAGACATGGGGTATTACTTGGCAAAGACTTGCATGTAGTTGAGGCTTTTGATGAACAAAATGAACAATTAGAAGATCTAATCTTCCAATATTATTCAACTCATCATGTACCTAAAGAAGTTATTGTACCTACTGAAGAATTAGCATCTGATTTATCCTATTTATTAGATGCGAAAGTTATTTCCCCTTCTAGAGGTAAGAAGAAAGATATGCTTTTAATTGCGTTAGAAAACGCTAAAAAAGGATTAGATGAACATTTCTTAACGGCAAGACTAGAAGATGATAATTTAGCATTACTTGAAGAACTTGGTTCACTTTTACATATTAAGACTCCTTTAAGAATTGAATTATTTGATAACTCTCATATTCAAGGAGCATATGCAGTAGGCGCGATGGTTGTCTTTATAAACGGAGAAAAGGCACCAGGAGAATATCGTAAATACAACATCAAAGAATCTGATGGTAAAGACGATTTAAAATCAATGGAAGAAGTCTTAACTAGAAGATATACTCGTTTAATAGTAGAAAATAGACCTTTACCAGATTTAGTTATCGTTGATGGAGGTCAAAACCAAATGAATGTAGCGTTAGAAGTAATGGATAACTTAGGCTTATCTATTCCTATCGCAGGTTTATATAAAAACGATAAACATCAAACTAATGGTTTAATGTATAACGAAGAGATGTATCCTTTAGATCATAAGAGTAAGCTCTTCTTGATGCTTGTTAGAATGCAAGATGAAGTCCATAGATTTGCCATTACTACCCATAGAAATAAAAGATCTAAAGGCTTAACTAATTCTTTTTTAGATGATATTAAAGGACTTGGTAAAAAACGTCTTGAAGTTCTACTTAAAACTTATCCTACTTTAGATGATTTAAAGAAAGTAAGTATTGAAGAATTACAGACTATTGTACCTTTAAATATTGCCCAAGAAATTAAAAATAAAGTTGAAAAAATGTAAAAAAGAAGATTTGAAAAAATTCTTCTTTTTATTATATAAAAAGAACAAATTGTCAAGATTTGAAATGTTTGTGACAAAAATATACATTTGTATTATAAACTAAAAGGAGATAATAATATGAATGTTGGTTTAATTGGTTTAGGCAGATTATCACATAACTACTATAAAGGTTTAACTGATAATAAAAACTTCAATTTAGTCGCGGTATGTGATAAGGATGAAGAGGCTGTAGGAAGGAAGATTTATAAAGATGTACCTTTCTATAATTCATTCTTTGACATGGTACATAATGTACATCTCGATTATGCATTAGTCGCAACACCTGAATTTACTCATTATGGTATTGTTAAATTCTTGCTCGAAAATAATATTAATGTCATTGTAGAAAAGCCTCTTGAAATGGAAAAACAGAAAAGAGAAGAATTACTTGCTTTAGCAGAAAGAAATAATCTTGTCTTAAGAGTTTTATACCATTATCAATATGCAGAAGAAGTTCTTCAATTTGATAAATTGTTTGATAAAAAGAAAATTAATAAAATTAAAGTCTTAATTAATAATGCTTATTCTTCTGATGGACTTAATTTAGATCCACAGTTCTATTCTTTACATGGATGTTATATCGATGCTGGTATCAACGTCTTAAGTATGCTTGAAAAGTGGTTACCACTTGAAGAAGTAGAATTAGTAGATAGAAAGTTTATTTCTGCAGAAAACGTAAAAGAACCTATTTATGCAAAATTAGATTTAATCGTAGATAAAGTTCCAGTAGAGATTGAAATTGATTGGAGAATCCATAGTAATGAGAAGATTACTCATATGGTATATGAAGGAAAACCATTAGAAATCAATCATACAAAACAAGAAATTAAATACGATGGTAAAGTACATAATTTTGATGAGATGGAAAGATTAACTCGTCATTACTATAACTTCTTTAAACTATTTGATGGCAAATCAAATCTTAATGAAGTAAGAAAAGTTTATCAGGTCATCAATAAATTTGATTCTAATAATTAATATTAATAAAAGAAGAGTTTGAAAAAATTCTTCTTTTTATATTATAAAAAGAGGGTATATAGGCATTTGCAATGCTTTTTAATTGGTGTTACTATTTTTTTAATAAGTAAAGGAAATATATTATGAACGCAGGACTAATCGGTTTAGGAGATTTATCTCTAAAATACGTTAAGGGCCTTGCTCTTAACAATTTTTTTTATCTAGTCGCAGTATCTGATAATAATAAAAATGCTGCAGGACGATTATCTTACCCTGAACAAAGATATTATGAATCATATAAAGAGATGATAGAGGAAGAAAATCTAGACTACGTAATTATTTGTAGTCCTCTTTCGTTACGCTTTGAAGAGGCTCGTTATGCTTTAGAACATAACGTCAATGTCATATGCGAAAGTCCTTTATCAACTTCAAAAAAAGAAATTGATGAATTAATGAATTTAGCAAAAAAGAAAAACTTAGTATTTAATACTATTTATCATTTCCAAAATGGTGAAGAAGTAAGACAATTTAATAAATTATTTGATCCTAGAAAGATTCAACGAATTGAGGTAAATATTAATAATCCTTATTCTAAAGATGGATTAAATATAGATGATAATAAATTAGATTTAAAAGGATGTTATTTAGATTCTGCGGTCAATATTTTAAGTATGATTAAATTATGGCTCCCATTTAATTCTGTCAAATTAGTAAATAGAGAATTTGTAAATGCTAAAAATGATGATGCACCTGTATATGCTAAAGTAAATTGCCTTATCGACAATATTCCAGTTGTCTTTTCTATTGACTGGAGAGAAGACGTTGATAATAAAGTCACATATTTAACATATGATAATAAACCTTTAACTATTTATCATTCTTCTCAAGAAATTATTTATGGAGATTGGAAATACACTTTTAACGCGATGGATAGATTAACTCGTCATTACTATAATTATTTTTCATCATTTGATGGATTATCTAATTTTGAAATGACTAAAAAAATCCATGAAGTTTTATTTAAATTTGATCCAAATAATCAACAGTAATTAATAAAAAATTAGATTAATTATTTTCAAGTGATTAATATTAAAAAATATTTTAAAAATAATAAAAAAATATTTGCTTTAGAATGTCAGTTGTTATATTATAACTATGCTGGCCTTGTAGCTCAGCTGGATAGAGCAACTGCCTTCTAAGCCGTAGGTCTGGCGTTCGAATCGCCACAAGGTCACCATTTATAAAAAATAAATCTCTGAAATTAATCAGAGATTTTTTTTGTTATCCTTACTTAAATATCTAACAAAGAAGAAATTAATAACATGTAATGCTATAACACTTAAGTTTAATAAATAGTATTTA
>DEWM01000023.1:0-720 GCA_002363635.1 Caryophanales bacterium UBA3210
AAAATATTTTTTCCACCAGTTGCATATACAGTTAATAAAGCACTTTCATCCTCACCAGTGAAGTCATTCTTAAATTTGAAATTCATATTTTTATTTTCTTCAGATACATAATAGTTAAATACTCCCATATGATCAATTACAGCTTCGTTCATTTTAGAAATAGTAATATTATAAGAACAACCTTCTGTAGTTTGACATTGGACAGTTAAAAAGAAGCTATTTAAGAATTGTCCTTTTTTAATAAAGAATTCAGTTGATTTAGCTCCTCCTTTTGATATTTGTCCTCTATCTGTCATACAATTAGGATCTGAACCAGAAAAACATAGCATGGGACTATCTTCTCCTTCTTCATTATATACTTCGACTTTGACATATTCTAATAATAATTCTGGATTTTCGAATTTAACTTGATATCTTTGTTTTTCTCCGGCTTCAGGTACTTGTGCAGTAATAATTCTATATTTTGATTGGAGTGTAATATTTTGCATATCATTTGTCTTTGTTAAAACTACAGATTCTTGGACTCTATGTTCTGATATATCAACTGGTTTATATAAATAAATTAATTTTTCTTCAGCTAAACCATACATGGCCATTACTTTCACATACAAAACATCTTTATTGTATGGTATCTCATAAGTTAATAAATTTTCTTCTGTTTCTGGCACATTAATAAATAAGTTCATACCTTTTGATTCAGACATAGCAATAGAATTTACA
>DEWM01000023.1:802-1059 GCA_002363635.1 Caryophanales bacterium UBA3210
TTATATTTTAATGGTTGGAATGAAATAGTTATTTTTTGCTCGTTTTCATTTTCGACGAAAGTAATTTTTTCATCAATACCAACATCTATTGGTAAAAATGCACTATCAGAATTTGCGTATAAATATTTAAATACAAAATAGTCTAATCTTTCATCATAAGTATCTTCAACACCTTTTTCTGCATATGCAATAAAGAATAAATCATTTGCGACTTGATCTTTTTTTAATTGGACATTTAAAACTTTTCTTCCTGATAC
>DEWM01000023.1:1153-2029 GCA_002363635.1 Caryophanales bacterium UBA3210
AAAGTTAAAGCGAATTTAACATATACAGAATTTGTAGAATATTCTAATCTTAAGTATTCATTTTTTTTAATATTTTTTAATCTGTATATTTTTTTACCTTGAATAACTGAGGTTAATTTTCCTGTGATATATATTCCTTCTGGAGTATAATAATATCCTGATTCAACACCGACTGAATGAACATCTGCTTCTAATCCTATAGTTTCATATTCATTTAACATGTTAGTATTATTTATACCGAAGAAAATATAAGGAACTTTATCAAGAATCTCTTCTTCCATTATTCTACTAATATCGCCTTCGGAAATAAACATAACACCAAACATACCATCAACTTTACCTAAGAATGTATTTTCCGGAGTTGGTTTTGGTCTTAATCTTTCATCGTATCTTGCTTTATGGATTTGCATTTCTGGTACAACTGTTCCATAAAGAGTAAAAAGATCATTTTCATAAGCTAAAGGTTCGGTTTTTTTATTTTTGAGAATAATATCATAAAAGTTCAAGTTAACTGTCCAAGATTGGAAATAACCTATATGACCAAAGTAGTTAAGTGGCATATTCACAGATCTATAATGGATTTCACCGATTGAATTTGGTTTTAATTGATCCATATAACTTCTGGGATAATATGTAATATAAAATACGAAACCAGTTTTGAGTTCGAGTAAACTTGTAAATGAAGTAGCATTTAATTTAGGTAATTCTGTGCTTTTTTCTTTTGAAGTTGTTAAAGATAATCTATCATCTCTTCCTCTTAAATACATTATTTTATCTTTTTCGCTTTCTGTAGACCAACTAAAGCCACCAATTCCAGCAATTGAATGAAGATTTATTAAAAGATCATCAGTTGTTTGGAATTCTAAAAATATATTT
>DEWM01000023.1:2181-5911 GCA_002363635.1 Caryophanales bacterium UBA3210
TCTTGATTAAATAAGGTAATTAATAAATAAGAATTTTCTTTGTCGACGTTTTCAATATAAATCAAATCATTATCTGTAAATCCTTCAGTGCTTTTTTTATTCATTATATCTTTGGCTTCTGATATTATTTCATTAATATCATTTGTTTCAATTATTTCAGCTTTAACTAATTTTCCATATTTAATATACTCTTTACCATTAGTTGTTGGATAAAGAACTAAATTATTATTGAAATCTATTTCATCAAAAATAACAGCGAATGCACACATATAAGAATATTCGTCATATTTCCAAGGAGTACATTGAACTTTTTGGTCACTTCTTATATGAATCAATTGAGAAGCGATTTTTAAGTTGTCTGTCACAATTTGAGGCATATATATTTTAAAGGCATAAGGAGAGGATTTTATACTATCGGTATAATTTGCATAAATACCTAAAGTTAAAGGAATTCCTTTTAAACTATCAGTTTGAGAAGCATATGCACTTTCAAGGATTTTTCCTTTTTGTATATTAAAAACAAAATCGCCAAATGAAGGTAAAAGGAAATCAAAATCATTGAGTGTTGGTAATCGATCTCCGACATTGATAAGTAAAGCAGGACTATCTGCTTGCCAATCGATAATAACTTCATTTGAATCGTAAGGTAAAAGAATTTGATAATAATCAAATTTTCTATTATCTAAAGGATCATTTATTATATCACCAATAATAAATTCATTCAAACGTATATTTACTTTTGGGCTTGGCGTTTTTGTATCTGTTTTAATAACTCTTGTATTTAAATTTATTCTGAAAGGAAGTTTTTCCATATCATATTCTTCTGCCATTGCCATATTCGTATTAACAGTAATCAAAACATAGCATCCACTGATACATTTCATAGTATCGGATTTAGAAATTGATAATTTCTTTCCATAAGCACTATATTCTATTTCTGTTTGTCCATCTGGGAATTTATAAACTCCTCTCCAATCAGGATTTTCTTCAATTTCTGGATTTGTAATTCTTACTATTTTTGCATAAATATTACCACTTCCTCTTTTAAAATCTAAAGTGATATCGCCATATTCTTCATTTGAAATATCAAAATAGTAATGTTTTTTATGGGTTCCGTCTAGGAAATCTGAAGTTAATCTGTTTTTTTCTAAATAAAGTGGATTTGCATCGAGTTGATATGCTCTTATTTGAATCTTTTTTTCTGTCTTTTCTGTAAAATCTATCAATAAAACATTGATATCAATTTTGCATACTTTTAAACTTTTGCATTTATTTCTAATTGTACTAGAACTAATAGATAATTGTTTTGTTCTATAAATTCTTTCACCGTTGTTCAAAGCAACATTATTAACAAATGTATAAACCATATATTCACCTCTATCTAATAAATGTAAATCTACGACGAAAGTACTATCATAATCAGTTGCAAAATAGGAATAATTCGAGAATGGGTAACTTTGTGAATAAGTAAATGTATGTGGAACGCCTTCTTCAAGAGAGATTGATCTTCCAACTAAAGTTTTATCAGGTAATTCGAGACCAGAGACTGCTACCATACAGAATGATTTTGAAGAATCAGTATTAGCATCTGGAATTATTCTATAATTGAATTGATAAATTTCTTGAGAAAAATCATTATAATTTTTATCTATGGTAATGCTGGCATAATTATCAAATTGAGGAACTATTTCATCACCGGTCATTCTTTTCCATAGAGCACTAAATTTACAATTTGGTGAATAAAATGTTGCCATAAATGGTTGATTGTCTTCATATTTAGTGTTCTTTAAATAAACTGCCTTTTCTACGTTATCAGTACCAACTGTTTTTAATGTAATATAATTAACTCCTGAATCAATGCTATTTTTATCTTCTGAGTTTTCTTCATCTAATATAATATAATTTACCATATAAAAGGTATTCTTTTTTGCTTCGACATTAAATCTCAAATTTTCAGTTTTGGCTTTATCGTATTTAATATAATAAAAAACTTTATTTGGTAAATAATAATCATTCGACTCACCGCTAGTATAGTCAACTATGTTTATATCAGAATCTCCGCTGAAAATAGTTAAATCTAAATAGATTTTAATATTTTTATTAGGTTCAATATCACTTGGTATTTTTATATTATAAAAATGTTGTTCACCTTCGTCTAAAAATTGGGTGAATGTTCCTTCTTCGACAATATTAACAACATCAATATCTGAAAATATAGTAATTTCAACTTCGCAGAATTTATCATTGGAACCAATTACAGCTTTATTTCCGCTTGGACAATCAACAACCACAACTGGTTGATTCCTTTGAATAGGATTAATTGGACTTTTAAACTCATGTATATAATTAGCAAATCTGTTGGATACAATTGGATGAGTTAATCGATATATTTCAGAAATTTTACAAGTGGGGAATTGAGAATTAAGGGTATAATAAAGTTCTGGAGAACCTTTTACAGCTTTCATATTGAAACTTTCTTTCTTTGCTTCTGGAGGAATAATTCCAGAAAAAACAGCTTTTTCTCCCTCTTTTAAAATATAACGTCTTATTTCACCAGGAATAGCAGGAGTAGTTAACAATAAAGAATCGTCGTACGCTAACATTTGGATTGATAATATAATCATCGAATTTTCTAATTCAACGCAATAAAATCCATCTGTTTGAGTTGGGTATAATTGCCTTATAATATTATAATCTGAAATAATACCATCTTTAATTTCTTTTTTAGTACCAATTAGTTGTTTATCACTATCTGTGAAATAGGAGGAACCTTTTAATGTATATAATTTTCCAGTTATATAAGAGGCTTGTTGTTTAAAATCAATAGGGAAGCATATTATGTTATCTGCATATACTGTCATTTCATTTCCTCTTATTGTTAATTTATTTATTGAATCACGTATTCCATTATAAGGAACACTTCCTACAATGACATAATCGCCTTGAGTACTTTCAACAGTCAATTCATTATCAGCTTCGTCATAACTATTATAAAATACTTTTCCGGAATCAAAAAGATTTTCAGTATAACTGTTCATTGATGTATGACTTTTTGCTATGGATTTCCCTTTGACATAAATGGACATGTGACTTGGGGTTTCTGAATTTGGATTTATTAAATTAAATTTCATATTAGTGTTATAGGCATCAACAAAATAACTGGTTTGTTGTCCTATTGGAAGTTCTGCTATTTCAGTAATTTTGACTTCTATTGAATATCCACCAATCGAATCACCTTCTCTTTGTTCAGTACAAATTATGAAAACATTATTATCATCTCCTTCTTTTTCGATTTGATCTTTTTTGAGGAAAATATAAATGTTTCCAGAATATTGAGCTGACATAGCAATTCTATTTGCATTACAATTTTTTGAGTCTAATGCGACAATTAAAGAAGGATTTTTTTTTGTTTCATCATTTGGAGTTAAAACAATGCTTATATATTCTTTAGATAAAAATTCAGGCTCAATTACAAATTTATCTGCATTATCGGAACCAATTTTTACAGGATCTGTTTCATTTAAGTAATAAGTTTCTTGGTTTAGAAACAAATTAAGTGTGCAAAAAAGCAAGAGTAGTTTTAAGGTTGATTTTAATCCCATTTCTTATTTAAAATATCTTTAATTAATTATTTTTGATAAATATTTTTTTTGTTTTATTATTTTGTTGTATTGATTTAAATTTTTTTGTTAATTAATTTTTTTTTTAATTAATTAATTTAAATTTTATA